>NZ_QOSD01000011.1:0-212322 GCF_008368905.1 Bacillus sp. SH5-2 | reverse complement strand
AGTTTTTTAATTTCTTTTTTATCGTTTTCTGCGTTTCCGCATCAGCGACGGTTATTAATATATCATGCCGTACATACAGGGTCAATACTTTTCATAAAAAAATTTCACATCCCGTTAAACTCTTAAAACACATTTTAAAAATCATTATATCTTCCATTCATTTCTTTATCGATTTCCCTCTTATTCATATCTTATCTCTTTATCACGCCTACACATAAGTGAAAATTCTAAATTTTATGTTATATTATTATTATAGGAGTTGGTGAGAATGAGCATTAAGTATTCAAACAAAATCAATAAAATCCGGACCTTTGCATTAAGTTTAGTATTTATCGGCCTCTTCATTGCATACTTAGGAGTCTTTTTCCGCGACAACATTATTATTATGACAACATTTATGATGGTTGGCTTTTTAGCTGTTATCGCTAGTACCGTCGTCTACTTTTGGATTGGTATGTTATCTACGAAGACTGTACAAATTATTTGTCCAAGCTGCGATAAACCAACGAAAATGCTCGGTCGCGTCGACGCATGTATGCACTGCAATCAACCTTTAACAATGGATCGAGATCTAGAAGGAAAAGAATTTGATGAGAAGTATAATAAGAAAAGCTATAAATCATAGGTATATAGAAGTATAGTGAGGGGCGTGAATTTAAGTCCTTAAACAAGGCGATTTCTTAGTTAAGAAATCGCCTTGTTTTGATTATTGTCTTCTCCCAAAATTCATTATGCCTGTTTTTTCGATATTACAGTAAACATCCCTGTCATGTTGGGCGAGTAATCTTTAAAATCATATTTTTCGTAGAATGACGTTTTACCTTGCGACGCAAACAAACCAATAAATGCTTTATCAGGAGCATTCCGATTTAAGTATTCAACTAAAGCATTCATTATTTTCTTTCCAATACCCTTTCTTTGATAATCTGGATGCACTACTATATCTTGAATATAAAAATAGATAGCCCCATCGCCAACAATTCTCCCCATACCGATAATTCGATTATTATCATTGACCGTGATGCAGTAAATAGAATTTTGGAGTGATGTTTCCACTACTTCAAAATTCATATAATCAGTCCACCCTACAGAGTCACATAAGTATTTGTATTCTTCCAATGTTGGAATGTTATTTTTAATATCATATTTCTTCACAATGTATCCTCCAGACTTCATTTTCACCAATCTAAAGTAATTTCGACACATTTTTATATAACCCTCTTACTAACTTAACACTGACAAACGCCATAAATTTCTAAGCGATGACTATTAATAACGAAACCTGTCGTTTTCGCAGCTTCCTCTTCAAGCTGTTCCAAACCTCCATAAGGAAAATCAACAATTTTACCACACTTTTCGCAAATCACATGATAATGTTGACTTGTAACATAATCAAATCTACTTGAAGCGTCTCCATAAGTTAATTCCTTTACAAGCCCAACTTCTTTAAACACACGTAGGTTATTATAGACAGTTGCAACACTCATATTTGGAAACTTACCTTCTAATGCTTTATAAATGTCATCCGCTGTTGGGTGCGTCATAGATTCCACAAGGTACTCTAAAATAGCATGACGCTGTGGAGTAATGCGTACACCCGTATTTTTCAGCATTTCTAGCGCTTCTTTTAATTCTTCTTTGACCACCGTCATGCACCCCGATTCTATACGGATTATTATTTTATAATTCTTATAAAGAGTGTACTCCTTTTCTTATAAATCGTCAATATTTCTACTATAAGTATGTGGTTCATTTTTGTATATAGCCTTATTCTTATATATCTTTCCCTATTTCTTATACATTTTGCATAGAAAAAAGTGCGACATAATCGCACTTGGAATACTATCATCTGAGGAGGTATGCCCTACACTTCACTTTATGTCAGATGGTAAAATATGTATAGACACTTGCCTTACTTCTATATATTTTATCTCCACTACATACTTACTTTATATAAGAAAGAACGTCCTCAATATGTCCTTTTACTTTCACTTTACGCCACTCTTTTACAAGCTTACCATCTTTATTAATAAGGAATGTAGAACGTTCAATTCCCATATATTCTTTCCCGAAGTTCTTTTTCAATTTCCAAACATCATACAATTCTGCTACTTTATGATCTTCATCTACTAAAAGTACAAATGGAAGTTCATGCTTCTCAATGAATTTCAGATGTCTATTCGCTGAATCTGGACTTACTCCAAGAATAACCGTATCCTTTTCTTGAAAGACCCCATACGCATCGCGAAAATCACACGCTTCAGTTGTACACCCTGGAGTCATATCTTTCGGATAAAAGTAAAGAACTACATTTTTCCCGCGAAAGTCAGCTAAACGAACTTGTTCTCCGTTACTTCCCTCTAGTGTAAATTCTGGTGCCATTTCTCCTACTGTAATCATTGTTATCACTCCTTCTTTTTCTTTAACTATAACAAATGCTGCCTTATTTTTCATTGTCTATTACTGACCTCATCACAAAAGCAAACGGCAGTGTATATCCAATTAGTGCTTCTCCGATCGCAATCCACCTTCCTATTCCAATCGGAGCTATATCACCATATCCAACGGACAATAAAGTGACTGCACTAAAATATAAACAAATTTCAACAAGCTGAAAAGAATGAGCAGTCAATCTTTCTCCATCTTCTTTCAAAACTGTAAAACCCATTTCCTCTAATACAACATAACTTAACCCAAACGCAATTAGTACTGTTGTATAAATCAAAAATAATGTGGCTAAATTATACAGCGAAAAGAAACGCGTTGAATCCGAATATGAACTCCATAATAATTGGACACTTCTTAAAATAGCTATTGCTGCAATTAATAGAATAAATCCCCATAACATGTCCTCCACCTCATTTTATATGTATGAGACAGCCATTAGATTTATCCCATAGAAACAAACAAGCTTCTATAATTAATTTCCTGCACCGCGGTATCTTTTCACCCCTTGATTCCAGAGAGTAATTGCAACAGTAAAACAAATAATACCAACGATCGGTGTTGCAAATGCATAACTATTCCACTCTGTTTTTCTTAAAAAGTAGGCTGCTGGATATACTCCAACAAAGGCAAACGGTAAGACAAACGTTAAAATGAAGCGAATCACACGATTATAAATATTAACCGGATAACGACCATAATTCCCTATGTTATACATAAGCGGCATAATGGAACTTTTTGCATCCGACCAAAAACCAAGGCTCGCAAGTGTAACAAATATCCCGCCGTATACAAGCGCTCCTCCACCTACCATCAGTAAGAATAAGAAGAAATCATACCAGTAAAAAGATAATTGTAACTCCACTGCTGCATATGACATTACAACAATTCCTGTAACGGCTCCAATTAAAGATTCAAGTTCCATTCTTTCTAATATAATTTGAAATAAGCTATGAATTGGTCTCGTTAATACACGATCCATCTCCCCTTTAATAATGTATCGATCATTAAAGTCCCATATATTAAAGAAGGCTGAAAAAATGGCAAACGGTACTAAAAAGAAACCATAAATAAAGATTACTTCTTCTCGGCTCCATCCTTTTAATGCTTGTGTATGCCCAAACACAACTAGAATAAAGATTAAATTAACCGCTTGGAGTGATAAATCAGAAAGTAACCCAACGATAAAATCGCCCCGATATTCCAATTTCGTTTTTATATATTGACTTGCATATTGTAAAAATAATTTTATATATAGCATCCCATCATCCCCCCTGTACAATTAGACGTTTTCGCGCCGTTCTCCACATGAGTACAATTGGAATAATAAGTACGATTGCCCAAACTACTTGAAATACTAACGCCTCATACAACTTACTTCCCTGTATACCTTCTGAAAAAATCATACTTGGAATATAACTAATGGCCTGAAACGGTAAAAACATCATTGCTTTTTGGGCCCATAACGGATAAAAACTAATTGGCAATAATAGACCTGAAAACAAATCAATCACAACGCGTTTTGCATACATGATTCCGCTATTATTAAATAGGAAGAACGTAAGCATTCCCGTCATTAAATTAATTTGTGTATTAATAATAAAACTAAATATTAAAGATAAGAAGAAATATAACCACGTTTGAAAATTCGTTGTAATTTGCAATGAAAATAATAGCGTAACGATAACCATGCCCGGGATGGAAAAGAATGCAAAACGGAATATTCCCTCGCCAAGACCTTGCATAACTTTCATACCTAAATAGTTGTAAGGACGAATTAATTCTACAGCCACACGGCCTTCTTGAATTTCCATCGCAATTTCTCTATCTATATTATTAAAATAAAACGCACGTGCCATCCACGCGATTGCGATATACGTAGTCATTTGCGAGATAGATAAACTTTCAATATTCTCTTTTCCGCTATAAATTGCTTGCCACAAAAAATAATATGCGCCGATATTAATTGTATAAATTAAAATCCCACTATAATAGTTTGTGCGATACGCAAGCATCATTAAAAAGCGAATTCGAATCATTTCAATATACTTACCCATGCCTAATACCTTCTTCATAAATGTTACGAATGATTTCCTCTGTAGATACTTCATTAATTTTTAAATCTTTAATTTGAAAGGCTTGTACTACTTTAGAAATGAGCATTGAAATAATCACTTCTTCATTTGGTATTTTTGCAATCCACGCATTTTCTTCTTTCGCTTTTGACCAAACGACATGGTTATCAGGCATAACCATCGATAATTCCTGATATGAAACTGGGGCAACAAATTGAAAATGTATTTCTTTCTCTGCTCCCCACTGCGTGCGAAGATTATTTAAAGAACCGTCATACATAATGTTCCCTTCATCGAGCATGATAACGCGCTCACATAAAGCTTCAATATCCGTAATATCATGGGTTGTTAATAAAATTGTTGTTTTATAACGCTCATTCATCTCTTTTAAAAATTCACGTATTTTCAATTTCACAAGAACATCTAGTCCAATTGTTGGTTCATCTAAAAATAATAACGGCGGATTATGAATTAATGCTGCGGCTAATTCACAACGCATTCTTTGGCCTAAAGATAGCTTTCGAACTGGCTTATCTAATAAAGGACCAATATCTAACGTTTCAATCACGTGCTCCATATGTTCTTTATACTGAGCATCTGATACACCGTACACTTTTTTTAATAAACGAAACGATTCTTGTACCGCAATATCCCACCAAAGCTGTGAGCGTTGACCGAAAACAACACCAATTGTTCTTACAAATTCCTCTCTTTGTTTATGTGGATTCATTCCATTTACTATGATCTGTCCCGATGTTGGAGTTAAAATCCCCGTAAGCATTTTAATTGTTGTTGATTTACCAGCACCATTCTCACCGATATAACCAACCATTTCACCTTGCTTTACAGTAAAAGACACATCATTTACTGCTGGTACTATTTTATAATTACGATTTAATAAATCGCGAAATGCACCCTTTAAACCCGGACGACTTGAATAGGCTGTAAACTCTTTACGTAACCCTTGTACCTCAATTACCGATTTCATAATCGGACCCCCTTCCTAAATGTCACAACGAATAGTTTACCCAACTGCCTTCTCTATCACAAACAATACGTCTTTTCGAAAAACATGTTAGAATAATACATAGATTTTTGTAAGGAGATGAATGGTAGTGAAATTCACAAAATCAGAAGCATTACATAAAGAAGCTTTAGAACATATCGTTGGCGGCGTTAATAGTCCTTCTCGTTCTTTTAAAGCAGTTGGCGGCGGCGCTCCTGTTGCTATGGAACGTGGAAAAGGTGCTTATTTCTGGGATGTAGACGGAAATAAATATATCGATTATTTAGCAGCATACGGTCCTATTATTACGGGACATGCTCACCCGCACATCACAAAAGCAATTACAACAGCTGCTGAAAATGGTGTACTTTACGGAACACCAACAGCACTAGAAGTAAAATTTGCAAAAATGTTAAAAGAAGCAATGCCCGCTTTAGATAAAGTGCGCTTTGTGAACTCTGGGACTGAAGCAGTAATGACAACAATTCGTGTTGCTCGTGCTTACACAGGCCGCACAAAAATTATGAAATTCGCTGGTTGTTACCACGGACATTCTGATTTAGTACTTGTAGCAGCTGGATCTGGTCCTTCTACTCTAGGAACTCCTGACTCAGCTGGCGTACCACAAAGTATCGCTCAAGAAGTTATTACGGTTCCATTTAATAATGTAGAAACTTTAAAAGAAGCATTAGATAAATGGGGACACGAAGTAGCAGCTATCCTTGTAGAACCGATTGTTGGAAACTTCGGTATTGTAGAGCCAAAACCTGGCTTCCTTGAAAAAGTGAATGAACTTGTTCACGAAGCTGGTGCACTAGTAATTTATGATGAAGTTATTACTGCTTTCCGCTTTATGTACGGCGGTGCTCAAGACTTACTTGGCGTAACACCAGACTTAACAGCGCTTGGTAAAGTTATTGGTGGCGGCCTTCCAATCGGTGCTTACGGCGGGAAGAAAGAAATTATGGAACAAGTTGCTCCGCTTGGACCTGCATACCAAGCTGGTACAATGGCAGGGAACCCTGCTTCTATGGCATCGGGTATCGCTTGTCTAGAAGTTCTTCAGCAAGAAGGCCTATACGAAAAATTAGATGAACTTGGTGCAATGCTTGAAAAAGGAATTTTAGAGCAAGCGACTAAACATAATATCGATATTACATTAAACCGTCTAAAAGGTGCTTTAACTGTATACTTCACAACAAATACAATCGAAGATTACGATGCAGCACAAGATACAGATGGTGAAATGTTCGGTAAATTCTTCAAGCTTATGCTTCAAGAAGGAATTAACTTAGCCCCTTCTAAATATGAAGCATGGTTCTTAACGACAGAACATACAAAAGAAGATATTGAATATACAATTGAAGCTGTTGGTAGAGCATTTGCTGCATTAGCAAACAATAAATAATCCCATTATTAAAAGGAAAAAAGAAAGCACATCTTTCTTTTTTCCTTTTTTCTATTTCATAAATCCCTCATTAATAGTATAATTATTCATAATTATCTGTTTTATTTTTCTTTTATATCCTTACTATCCGTGTATACAAGGCTGCTCACGCCTTAAATAGTAAGATTATTCATTCTTTTATAAGAGGGGGGATTGACGGATGCTCAATAAAAAAAATACATGGACACCGTCTTTATTTCGAGATTATAGAAATGCAGAACATGATGCGTGTGGAATCGTTTCCGTTATGGAGAAACGAAAAATCCCTACAAAAGAAAACATTGATCTTTGCATACAATCACTCGTCAAAATGAATCATAGAGCTGGTTTCATTAATGGCGAAGGCGATGGCATCGGTATTCACATTGACGTACCAAAAGCTCTTTGGAATGAGAAACTAAAAAGTAGCGGATATAATCCAACGATCGTGGATCATCCCCACTTTATCGTTGGACATTTTTTTCTAAACAAAAACGCAAACATAGTTAATTTAAAAAATCATATTCGTACACAACTAAACAACGAAAGCTTTGCAATTCTTTTCGAAAGTGACGATGTAATAAACTCCGATGCACTCGGGCCACTTGGTAAACAAGAAGAACCATTATTTTGGCAAGTTGCCCTTATCGCCGAAAATGAAGTTGCAAATATTGAGCAAACATTATTTTCTGTCACAATAAAAATAGAGGAAAACGAAGCGATTCATGTTGCTTCATTAAGCCGTGATCATGTTGTATATAAAGTTCTAGGTGCTGGCGATACACTTGTTGCCTATTACAATGATTTACAACACCCACTTATCGCTTCAACTATGACACTAGGACATAACCGCTATTCTACTAATACATTATCTAATTTTTTTCGTGTACAACCATTTAGTATTCTCGGACATAATGGTGAAATTAACACAATTGCAAAATTACGCGATCAAGCTGAAATGATTGATGTACCACTTACTGCTGGGGGCAGTGACTCCCAAGATTTAAACCGCACCTTAGAAACTCTACTTGTTCAATACGACTACAGTTTATTTGAAGCAATGGAAATACTATTCCCACCAATTATTAATGAAATTAAACTTTATGAAACACATTTACAAGATTTATATACGTATATACGTGAAGCATGGGGACATTTTGCACAAGGGCCAGCTGGAATCATTTCCCGCTTTAAAGATGAAGCTGTTTTCAGCGTTGATTCCCTTGGCCTACGACCAGTATGGAAAGTTGAGACAGAGAGCTCTTATATTTTCTCTTCTGAACCTGGAGTTGTATCACCAACTGAATATGTAGCAGAGCCAAAACCACTCGCTCCTGGAGAGAAAGTCGGATTAAAATGGAATGAACAAGATGAACTTGTTCTTTATGAATATGACAAATACCAAGCCCAAGTATATAACCGTTTTAAAAAGCGAGTTGATACTACTGATTACCATTTAAACTTATCCATCCCTGAAACGAAAAAAATCCAGGGATTATGTGATTCTGTTCAAGTTGAAACGAAACAATACGTTGCTTTTGGATGGGATCGAGAACATATTCAGCTCCTTGAACAGATGGCAACAAAAGGCGTTGAGCCAATTCGCTCACTAGGGCACGATTCACCACTTGCCGCACTTGATACGGATAGACGAAATATTGCTGACTTTATTAAAGAAAGTGTAGCTGTCGTTACAAACCCAGCAATTGACCGTGACCGTGAAATTGAACACTTCTCTACACGTACTGTACTTGGAAAACGCCCAAGTTTATTAAGCGGTACGAAGCAACCATTTGTAGTTGAGATGCTTTCACCCATTATTTTAGAAGGAAGCGTAGCACAATCTATTGCAGAAGAATTACACACCATTACGTACGAACAACTTACAGAGCTATTCACGACTCATAGCTCTATCGCCACAATCTCTGCTACATTCAGCTCGCCAGAAACTTTGCAATGCGCATTAAACCGCATTAGTTCTGAAGCGATAGCTGCCGTTAACAACGGCGCTTCTCTACTAGTATTAGATGACGCGAAAGCCCATCTAAATGAACAATTGTGGATTGATCCACATTTAGTTACCGCTAAAGTACATCAAGCATTAAGTGAAAATAAATTGCGCCGCAACTGCTCTCTCGTTATACGTTCTGGTGCCCTTCGCTCCTTACATGACATCGTCACGCTATACGGATTAGGAGCAGACAGTATTAATCCATATTTATTGTTTGCGACCGTAAATGATGGAACAAAAACACCAATTACGAATTTGTATACGGCCCTTAATAAAGGGCTAGAGAAGGTCATTTCAACAATCGGAATTCATGAGTTACGTGGTTACGGACGTCTCTATTCATCTATCGGGTTACATGAGGAAATCGCAAATATATTACAAATTACAAATTTCTTCGGTTCAAATGATTTAGCTTTTTCACTCGAATCACTTGCTGAAGATGCAAAAATGCGCGCAGATGATTATAGCAACCCTAAAATTAGAATGCGAAAGTCATTTCACATATTCCCGCGGATTTGGAAAGTCATTGGCGATGTTGCAAAGGGAAATCCTTATGATGATTACCGCGAAAAGTTAAGTGAATTAGAAAACAATAATCCAATCGCAATCAGGCACCTCGTTCAAGCGAAACAAGCAAAAAACACCGTTCCAACTGAAGACGTATCCATTAGTATCCGGAATCATGATCTACCATTTATTATTAGTTCCATGTCATTTGGTTCTCAAAATGAAATTGCCTTTCGTGCGTATGCAGAAGCTGCTGATCAACTAAATATGATTAGTTTGAACGGTGAAGGCGGCGAGATTAAAGATATGATTGGTAAATACCCACATACACGCGGACAACAAGTTGCCTCTGGTCGATTTGGAGTAAACGCTGAACTACTAAATTCATCAAATTTAATTGAAATAAAAATTGGTCAAGGAGCAAAGCCTGGTGAAGGTGGACATTTGCCTGGTTCAAAAGTAACAGCCAAAATCGCCGAAGCACGTAACGCTACAATTGGATCAGATTTAATCTCACCTTCTAACAACCATGATATTTATTCAATTGAAGACTTAGCTCAAATGATTACCGAAATTAAAACGGCTAATCAACTTGCAAAAGTAGCTGTAAAAGTCCCTGTCGTTCCTAACATTGGAACAATTGCTGTTGGCATCGCAAAAGCTGGTGCTGATTTTATTAACATTAGCGGGTTTGATGGCGGAACAGGTGCTGCGCGTATTCATGCATTGCAACATGTAGGTCTTCCAGTAGAAATCGGTGTAAAAGCTGCTCACAATGCTCTACTAGAAGCAGGGATGAGAGATAAAGTAGAAATTTGGGCAGATGGTGGTATTCGAAGTGTAAATGATGCCTTAAAAATTATGCTCCTTGGAGCAAACCGTATTGGGTTTGGCACATTATCAATGATTGCAATTGGCTGTACAACTTGCCGTGGGTGTCATTTAGATACTTGCCATGTTGGAATTGCAACACAAATTGAATCTGAAGCACAAGCAAAAGAACATGGGCTACGCCGCTTTGTCCCGCGGGAATTAGAAAGTGCAGTTGCTGGTTTATTACATTTATTCACCACTTTTGGCGTAGAACTAAAACGGTTAACAGGGCAGCTTGGTTATACGAATTTACAAGAAATCGTCGGTCGTTCTAATTTACTAGAGCAAGTTCGAGGTGAAAATTTATTAAACTTATGTAATTTACTGCAAACGATAGAATATCCATCTGTTACAAAAATAGCAACTGTACAGGAAAAACAACTTGAAACAGTCCACTCTCCACACTCAAAAGAATTAGTAGGCGTTGGCGTAGAGCAACGCGTTATGGGTGGTTTAGAATCTTGTTATCGTGTTCGTAGTAAACTATATGAAGACACCAAGCTTGAACCACTTACATTAAAATATACAAACGGCTCCATTCCAGGAAACGGATTAGGTGCTTACAATAGCGAGAATTTATTTATTCATGTAAACGGTGGTGCGCAAGATGGAATTGGCAAAACTTCCTTTGGCGGTGGTATTTATATAACGAAAGCAAAAGGAAAAGATGGCGTATATTATAACGGGTCTGTCGGAAAAGGATTTGGATATGGTGCACAAAAAGGAGCACTATACGTACAAGGTAACGCCGACGCTCGCGCTGGTATTCGCCTTTCCGGAGCAGATATGATAATTGGAGGTAGAATAACAAAACCACTACGTAAAAAAGAGCAAGGAAATATAGGTGCATACTCCAATATTAAAGGTTTCGCCTTTGAATATATGACAAATGGGCGAGCACTTGTTTTAGGGGACCCCGGTCCATGGATTTGTGCTGGTATGACTGGCGGTGTTGTTTATTTACGTCATGATTCAAACTTAGGTTTAACAGAAAAGGCCTTAAAAAGAAGAATCGCAAAAGGGGCAAATGTTACATTACAACCAATTAGTAAAAACGGTTTGCAAGATGTAACCGAATTATTGCTAGATTATATTCGTGTACTAAACGAGCATGAGCAATACGAAGAAGTTGCTTTGTTAACACCATTATTAGATGATATACAGAACCAGTTTTTTGAAATTATCCCGAAAAAAGAACAGGCTGATCCATCTATCTCAACAGAGTAATATGCCTAATTTTCATTTTTAAGAAAAAATTGACGAAGTACACTTCTCATAGTAATCTATAGTAACAATTTGAAACCTGCTGAAATTCAGCAGGTTTTTTTACTAAAAATTAATGTTTAAAAAGAATTAGGAAAAATTATAAAGTGAAGCTTTAATACGCCCTCACCAATCGGGCGTTTACGAGCAGCCCCACTTCCCCCTAACTTCTTTGCTCCGCCTGAATTTTGAAGTGGGAGTCTTACTGTCCGCAAATAGCCGGATAAAATGAATCTTAATTTCTTTTTAACGTCACTAAAATATCACTTGCTAACATATTGTAATGAATGTATAGTATCATGTTGTACATTCATTATGACAAGAGAAAGGATCTTATTTAGGGTATGAAACTTGGTGCTCGCATTTTAAAAACGGGTATTGCCATCACATTAGCTTTATTTGCTTGTATTTTACTTCACTTACCAAGTCCGGTATTCGCGGGAATCTCAGCTATCTTCGCTGTTCAGCCGTCTGTATACCGTTCTTATTTAACAGCTCTTGAACAAATTCAAGCAAACGTCATTGGCGCGGTATTCGCTATCGTATTTGCTACTGCTTTTGGACATAATCCTTTTATTATTGGATTAACATGTATATTAGTAATTGCTCTTACATTACAATTACGATTAGAAAACACAATATCAATCGCTTTAGTAACAGTTATCGCCATTATGGAGTATCAAGGCGAAGATTTCTTTAATTTTGCCTTACTTCGCTTTGCGACGATTATGATCGGAATTATTGCGGCTTCACTTGTAAATTTAGTATTTATGCCGCCAAAGTACGAAACAAAACTTTATCATCGTATCGTTGATAATACAGAAGAAATTGTGAAATGGATTCGAATGAATAGCAGGCAAGCTTCTGACTTTACAACGTTAAAAACTGATATTGATCGTATGAAAGAAAAAATGATCAAACTAAACCATTATTATTTACTGTATAAAGAAGAAAGAAGCTATACGAAAAAAGTAAAGTTCGCAAAAATTCGTAAGCTCGTTTTATTCAGACAAATGTTAGCGACGACAAGTCGTGCTTTAAGTACGTTAAAGTCATTACATCGTACTGAAAATGAACTACGCTATATGCCAGAAGAATTTCAAGAATCTATCCAGAACGAACTTGATTCATTAACACATTATCATGAACAAGTTTTATTAAAATTTATTGGTAAAGCAAAAAAACAACAGTCCGTTGAAATGCTGGATGAGGTTGAAACTGGTAAACAAGAATTAATTGATATCTTTATGGATTATCAAAACAAAGACGATGAGGAAGCGTATAAAACATGGCTGCATCTCTTCCCTCTTATTTCTGCCATTATTAACTATAGTGAAGAAGTAGAGCATTTAGATTTACTTGTGGATAGCTTCTACACATACCATAAACCAGAAACAGAACTTAAAATCGATGATAAAAAAGAAGACGAATAAAAAACAGCTCCTTTTATGCTAAAGGAGCTGTTTCTGTTATATGTTGAAGTTGATATAAATTGTAATAAAATCCTCTTTTTTTCATTAGTTCTTCATGAGAACCTGTTTCTTTAATTTCGCCTTCTTCGATGTAAATAATCGTATCCACATGCGTAATCGTTGCCAATCGATGTGCGATTATGATTGTCGTTCGATCAGCAGCTAACGTCTGAAGCGCTTCTTGAATATATCGTTCATTTTCTAAATCTAAAGCGGAAGTCGCTTCATCTAATATAAGTAACGATGGGTTCTTTAGAAACACTCGCGCAATTGCTACACGTTGCCTTTGCCCACCAGATAACTTCACACCACGTTCTCCAACGACAGTATCATAACCATCTGGTAACTCTATAATAAAGTCATGAATTTGCGCAGCTTTGGCAGCCGCGATCACTTCTGCCTCTGTAGCTTTCGGATTGCCGTATAAAATATTTGCTCCAATTGTATCACTAAATAATAAATTATCTTGCAGTACAATTCCGATATGACTACGTAAATTTCTCATATCATACTTTCTTACATCTATCCCATCTATATAAACGGCACCTGAAGAAACATCATAGAAACGTGGGATTAAACTAGCGAGAGATGACTTTCCTCCCCCACTCGCTCCAACAAGTGCTACCTTCTCTCCTGGCGACATAGTTAGCGAAAGGTTATGTAATATCTCCTTTTCATCTGAATTGTAATGAAAAGAAACATTATCAAATATAACTTCCCCATTTAATTTTTTCGTTTGTACCGCACTTGGTACATTAACAATATCGTACTTTTCATCTAACAGCTCAAAAACTCGATCCATCGATGCAAAAGACTGGGTTAATGTTGTAGATGAATTAACAAGACGGCGGAGCGGACTATATAAACTGTCCATATATCCGACAAAGGCAACCATAGTACCTAGCGTTAACGAGCCTTGAATTACTTCATATGCCGCAAAACCAATTACAAGTAACGGCCCTAAATCAGTTAACGTATTCACTGCTGAAAATGTCCTTGCCGTCCAACTCGTATGCGTTAGTGCTTTCGTTAAAAATTCATTATTTCTTTTTTCGAATTGCTTGCCCTCATACTCTTCTAAGGCAAAACTACGTGTCACTTGCATCCCTTGAATACGTTCATGTAAATATCCTTGCATCGTTGCTAATGCTTGTGAACGCTCTTTCGTCAATTTTCGAAGACGTCCAAAAAAATATTTCACTGCAACTACATAAATAGGTAAAATTAATAGCGCAACAAATGTTAATTTTATATTCATGGAAAACATTACGATAATGGCAATAGCAATTGTCGCAGTATCTAACCAAACATTCATCAAACCAGTAATTACAAAATCCTTCGTTTGTTCTACATCATGAATGACACGTGAAATAATCTCTCCTGTTTTTGTATTCGAATAGTAGCGTAAACTCAATTTTTGTAAGTGACCAAAAATATGTTTCCGTAAATCGTATAGGATTGTATTCGCAATACGCTGTGCGAAATATTGACGATAATATTCAATCGGTGGTCTTACTACTGCAAAAATAAAAAAAGCAATCCCAATTGCTGTTACTAGTTGGGACGTTTTATCTTGAAGTGACCCTCCGCCTTGAATTACATCATCAATAATATATTTTAATAACCACGGCATAATAAGCGGGATGCCGAATTTAACTAGACCAATAATAATCGTAATAGCAATAAGCCATCGATATGGTTTAACAAACTGTAAATATCTTTTTATTCCTTGCACATAATCCCCCCTCTAATAGGACAAACCTGCCGGGAAATTCCCTGCAGGTTTGTTTTAATTTCTGTACATTAAATATCTCTCATACCACATATCTACGAAATCCGGTGCGAATGGACCTTTTCTTTGATGAATCCATTGCGTTAATTGTGCTACATTTCGTTTTAAAATGGTGTCAATAACAGGTGGATACTGCATAATTTGACTATGTTTTTCATACTCATCTTCATCTAAAAGCGTATATGTCATATCTGGATACACTTTAATATCTAAATCATAATCAATATACTTTAACGCTTCAGAATCATATGCAAAAGGTGAGCTTAAATTGCAATAATAATATACTCCCTCTTCCCTTAGCATCCCAATCACATTAAACCAATAATTGGCATGAAAGTAACAAATCGCAGGTTCACGAGTAATCCATGTTCGGCCATCTGATTCTGTCACTACTGTACGATCATTCGCTCCGATTACAAGACTCTGTGTCCCTTTTAAAATCGTTGTCTCTTCCCACATTCTATGAATGGAGCCGTTATGTTTATAACTATGTATTTGTACTTTTTCTCCTTCTTTGGGAAATCCCATATATGCTCCCTTCTTTCAACTGCAAATGCCCTTTGAACTGCATTCACTTTTTTTCTATTATAACTTTTTTGTCGAAATTTTAAAACTAAGGCGATAAGACTCTATATTTCACACTGAATACGATATCCCTAATCCTATTAGGAGACAAGGATCTTCGCTTAACAATTTATAAAGGAGGAAATGAGAATAAAAAAAGGCCTTCCTCATTTCCATGTAAAGAAGGACCTTGCACCTAAAGGCAACGATATATCTTATCCTAAATTTGAAATCATTTTTTCAGTTTCAAAAGATTGAATCACACTATTTGTTTGCTCTTCAAATTTCTCATGTAATAGCTTGAGTGCTAATTCTGTTCTATATATTTCTTGGCGGATAAAATGTAATTCCTTTTTATCGCACGTATCCTTTTCGCTCATTTCAATTTGTTGATACTTCTCTAGGTGAGCTTGTAACTTCAACAACTCATCCATCGTTTCCAATTGCTCTCCTACCAACTTATCAAAATCTTTCATTACTTACCCCCTTTTGGACTTATTTATCAGTTATTATTCCTCATTACATATTTCTAATCTTTAACTTCCTTCTCCTTTGACTACATTTGTTGACTTATTAGAAGTTATGTCGTTCGCTTTATTTTCATTACCATTACCATGACCAAAGCACAAAGAAAACACTTCTCTCGAATTAGAGAAGTGTTTTTCTTTCATTACTGATTTGAACTAGAAGATTGTGATTGTTTTGCAGCTGATTGTGCATTTTGTTTTTTCACAGCATGCACGTCTGTTTCAGTTGCAAATTCTGTACCATAACTAGCGTTTGCACTTTGTGCACCAGAAGCTTGTGCTTTCTTCGCTTCTGATTGTGCGTTTGCTTGTTTTACTGCTTGTACATTTGTTTCAGTCGCAAACTCTGTACCATAACTAGCATTTGTACTTTGAATGCTAGCACCAGAAGTTGCCTTGTTATAACCTTGTTGTTTTTTACTCATCTTTCTCACCTCCACAATCAATAATGTAACCAATTCACTTAGAAGTTATCCTTAATTTTCTTTTGAAAAATTTTCGCATATATCTCTTCTTACTCATTCAAACTACAGGTAATGGAGGTGGAAATATGTACACTGGACGTGATATGACTGAGTTAACGCTGCTTTCAAAAAACGAATGGAGAGAAGATGAATTATTTCATTTTCATCATTCCTTCCAGCAAATTATGCCTTATCTAAATGTAGAAGGACAAACAATTTATAAAGAGATTGTAAAAGAAATTGAATCTCGGGGTGGATTATAAAGTTGAGGATTTTGCAGGGTAGCGCGAATCTCTTTAAGCTCAAAGCATAAAATTATTTTCAATAAAAAACGTGTTCTAAAATTCTAGAACACGTTTTTATCATTTATCCCGCTATTCGCCGGGCAGCCCGATTGGTGAGAGCTAATAATCAGTATGGGCTGAAGAACCCCTACTGATTAAAGTTTCACTTTATTGCATTGTAATTTTCTCAACGCAACTCTCATAAATCGTACGATGCGATTTCGAGAAAGGTAACTGCTCAAATGCTTCTTTCGATACAAATTTCAATGTATCTGTTTCAACAATATCACCAGTTACTTTTCCGTAAAATACGAATATATCCCAAGTACGATGTGTAAACGTATGCTGTACATTCATTGCGTACTCATCTATAGAAATCGAGAGCTCAAATTGTTCTTTCATATAATCTATAAGCTGTTCCTTCTGATTCCGAATCCCTTCAACAAGTTCAATATTCGGAAATTCCCACATATTAGCTAATAATCCGGTACTCGGACGCTTATTAATTACGTAACGACCATCTTCAGTTTGAAGTACTCCTGCAACGAGCGGTACCATTGTAGGAGCTTTCGCTTTACTTTTTACTGGTAATTCTTTTTGAACACCTTCAGCATATCCCCTGCAATGCTCACGTACAGGACAAAGTAAGCAAGATGGATTTTTCGGAATACAAATCAATGCACCTAATTCCATCAATCCTTGATTAAAATAAGATGGGTTTTCTGCCGAAATAATCTCACGTACAATCTCTTCAAACACTTTCCTAGTCTTTGGCTTTGCAATGTCATCCCACACAGATAAAATACGGGATAACACACGCATAACATTCCCATCAACTGCGGGCTCTGGTATACCGTATGCAATACTTAAAATAGCACCTTTTGTATATGGTCCTACTCCTTTTAACTTTTCAATTTTCTTTACATCACTTGGTACTATCCCGCCATATACTTCTTTTACCTCTTTTACGGCCGCATGTAAATTACGTGCGCGAGAATAATACCCTAAACCTTCCCATGCTTTTAATACTTCTTCATCATCAGCATTTGCTAAAGCTTCTAGAGTAGGAAACTTCCCCATAAAATTCACGTAATATGGTTTTACAGCTTCTACCCTTGTTTGTTGTAACATAATTTCCGAAACCCAAACGCGGTATGGATCTTTATTTTTTCGCCACGGCAAGTCGCGTTGCTCTTCTTCAAACCAACCAATTAAATCATTTTGAAACTGCTCTATGTTAAACTTATTTAATATTTCAAGTGTCAAACTTGATCCCCCTCATTTTTTTGCATATAAGTACTATTATAAAGATTTTAGGAAAAAATTTAAGTAAGACGACATAGGAAATAGAAGGCAAAGGACTTGAGGTATCGAATAAAAAGAGTTACATTAATAAAAAACGGAGGTGGATTTCTATGGACACAGCCACTCACCTTGTTATGGGCGTTACTCTAGGCAGTTTGGCAACGTTAGATCCAGCCATAGCACAAAGTGATATTGGACCGCAAGCAGTTATGCTTGCTACAATTGCCGGTTCCAATATTCCTGACATCGATACAGTTTTAAAATTACGTAATAACGCTAAATATATAAGAAATCATCGCGGGATTACTCATTCCATTCCAGCAGTGATTCTTTGGTCATTCCTTATAAGTGGCATCTCTTTCGCCTTCTTTTCAAACGCTCCATATCTTCATCTACTACTTTGGTCATTTATCGCCGTCTTTCTTCATGTCTTTGTAGATATTTTCAATGCTTATGGTACACAAGCATTACGCCCATTTACAAAAAAATGGGTAGCGCTCGGCATAATCAATACGTTTGATACTGTCATTTTCTTTATCCATATGCTTGCAATTGCTTGCATGCTCGTAGGTTCCCATAAAGGGTATACTGCCTTAGCAGCATATATATTGATGATTGTTTACTACATTGGACGAATTATGATGCACAGAAATATACGTAGCGTCGTATACAAACGTTTCAATAACGTTGAGAAGATAATCATTTCTCCTTCTTACCGATTTTATCATTATCATTTAGCAATCGTCACAAACGATTCTTACTACGTTGCTAGATGGCATCGTGGTAATATCATGATATACGATAAGTTCGATCGAGTACCGTTCCCAAATAATGCTATTATGCGCGCCGCTAAACAAGATGAAAATATCTCAGCATTCCTATCTTTCTCGCCTGTATATCGCTGGGATATTTTCGACTACGATCATTATTACGAAGTGCGATTCATTGATTTGCGATATCGAAGTAAAGATTATTATCCATTCGTCGCAATCGTTCAGCTCGATCACAATTTAAATATCATTAGTTCCTATACAGGATGGATTTTTAGTGAAGAAAAACTTCGAAAGAAGCTGGATTTACTTCCCCATTAAAAAAAGCGACTTAAGTCGCTTTTTTTAATGTTTTATATGATCTTCTTGATTAATTAAATGGCTATACTTCGGATTATTTGTACGCATTTCATGAAGACGCGCTCCATGATTATTAATCCATGTTCGTACCACCTGTTCAGTCATTTCATCACCTTGGTAACGACCTGATTTCGCATAAGTTGTTTGAAAATCTTCCCACAGTAATTCAACCCATGCACGAGCTTGTCCGTAAGAGAGCTTGTCATTCTTGTCTAATAACTCTTTCGTTAATGTTTCATAAATATCATTCATATCCTAATCTCCTTTTACCTATTTATCCCTTCATTTCTAAAGGATAGTTTCTTCTATTTTGCACATTCTATAAGTGATACTTCTTAAAGAGGTATCAACTGATGATGAGGAGGGCGTTCGCAATGGGTAAACAAGCCGAATTTTGGTCTGAGTCAAAAAACAACAGCAAAATCGATGGTCAACCGAAAGCGAAATCACGCTTCGCTTCGAAACGACCTAACGGCACAATTAACACGCACCCACAAGAACGTATGCGTGCTGCAAATCAGCAGGAAGAGTAGTACAAATTAAATTAACTTCCTACACGAGGTGATAAAGATGAGCTACCGTGATCGTTTAGATAGTCGTTCTGAATTATTTAACCATACGTGGACTCGTCCGAAACATGCAAAAGCGCAAGTTAACGGACAGACGCAACAGACCCAGTCTCTCATTATATTGGCAAACGAATGTAAAAAACGCCAATTTTAGATTCTCCTATCTCCTTTAACGCCTACCAAAGATGAAAACCAGAGAGATATTCGCTCTCTGGTTTTTATTTTTCTTGTAATAAAGAAATTGGTATTCCAATCTCTTCACTATCATTTTGCTTATGTCCCCAAGCAAATACCCCATTGAAATACGTAATTTCAAATAATATGCCAGGTTCTTCTACTAATTCATATGTTTCACCAATATGAAATTTGTTTATATCAGTCATATAAGCGCGAGCCATTGCCATCTTTCTCATTAACACATCGAATTCATTCACAATTCCAAGTTGCTCGGCCTTTATTGCTTGCTCCTTCAGAACCCCAATTTCTTCCCTTAGCTCATGTGGTGTCATTTCACTGTAGCGTTTTGGCATATTCATCTTATTCCCTCATCCCTCTTCACGTTTCAATTGCAAAAACATCTCTATCTCATCAATAGAGAATCCTTTTCGATATAGCGCTTGTTTCATCTTATTTTCGAATGTCCATCCATCATACTTCTTATATTTCTCATAATATTTATTCCCATGATAGTGTAACGCTTCTTGTTGCTTTTCGTCATCTTTTTCGTCTTTTAATTCTTCCAAACAAATTTGAATCACATCTCTAGAATATCCTTTACGAACAAGCATTTCATCTAACTTTAGCTTCATTTGTAAAAATGAATGCTTTTGATAAGATTTTTTCTTCTTTTCTATAAGAGATAAAGCATTCTCAATTTGCTTCTCCTTTGGATATTCTTGTAAACTATTCATAATAATTAGATCCTGAATACCCTTATTTAACAACTCTCTTTTAATAACAGTTGGGCCTTTTCTGTTCACATTACTTTGCGTTCTCGTATATAAAATGGCGTACTCTTTATCATTAATATATCGGTCATGTAATAATTTCGAAACGACTTCAGAGATGATGGCCTGTCCCACTTCTTTTTTTCGTAAAAAATCTTCTATTTCTTGTTTTGTTCTCATTTGATAGGATAAATAGGAGATTGCTTGTAAATAGGCTTTTTGTACCTCTTCATTGTACAAAATATTCCCTAACTCTATTTCATCAATTTCTAAGCCCTTTTGTAATCCATGTTTTATTAAGATTACTTGATTCACACTAAATCCGTACTCTTCACCTTGACCTTTATCAATATAAATATTAAACCGTTCTTTCGATCGTTTTTGCACTTCTATTTTTGTAATGACAGCCATACTCTCACCTCTCTATTATTTTAACATAGTCAAGGAACATTTTTGCTTTTCAAGAATATATATAATGAGGAGGAAATAATTGTGAAAATCGCAATTTCTGGTGGTACCGGCTTTATCGGTAAATACCTTTCTACTTTTTTTATTCAAAAAGGATATACTGTTTACATTCTTACTCGAAAAAAAACTACTGAAACTTCATCTCCTAACCTTCAATACGTACAATGGACACCGGATTTACACACTTTTCCACTCTCCTCTATCGATGTAGTTATTAATCTAGCTGGAGAATCTATTAATAGTAGATGGACAAAGAAACAAAAAGAAGCAATTTTAAACAGTAGGATTCAAACAACAAAAGGACTCATTAAACAATTGCAAACACTCACTACAAAACCACACACATTCATTAACGCAAGCGCTATTGGATATTACGGAACATCTGAAACTGAAACTTTTACAGAACAGCACGAGGCTCCTGGAAATGACTTTTTAGCAAATACAGTATATTTGTGGGAGCAAGAAGCATCTAAAGCCCGTTCTCTTGGAATGAGAACAATCTATACAAGACTTGGAGTCGTATTAGGTGCAGACGGAGGAGCCCTTCCAAAAATGTTAATTCCCTATCAATTCTATATCGGAGGTACCGTTGGATCTGGAAACCAATGGTTATCATGGATTCATATAGACGATGTCGTTCGTATGATTGATTTCATCATACACAAAGAAGAAATTGAAGGGCCTTTTAATATTACAGCTCCCCTACCTATAAGAATGAAGGAATTCGGCGAAACCATTGCCACTGTAATAGGAAAACCTCATTGGCTACCTGTCCCTTCATTTATACTTCAAACTTTACTTGGTGAGATGAGTATACTTGTACTAGAAGGGCAGCATGTATTACCTATTAAAGCAATTGAACATGGGTATCAATACACATTTCCAACAGTAAACCATGCATTACAAAATATACTTTCGCATACAATGTAGTACTTCTAAAATACAGTTTTACAGGGAGTTTATCCCTCCAAAACTTTCATTTTCTAGAATTCGGAGCATTACTACACAAATAACCTTCCAGTTACATTCCATTAACATTGTAAAGTAACAGAAATGAGGTACCTATGAAGATATTGCTCAAACAAGCCATTGTATATCCTATTACATCCCAAAAGTTTCAAGGCGATGTGCTTGTTACAGGAGAACGAATTACCGAGGTCAAACCTTTTATTCAGCCTACTCAAGATATGACCATTATAGATGCACGAGCTCTTCATCTCTTACCTGGATTTATTGATGTCCATACTCATCTTGGTCTCTATGATGAAGGAACTGGTTGGGCTGGAAATGATGCAAATGAAACATCTGAAGTTTCAACACCACATATCCGTTCTTTAGACGGAATCCACCCTTTTGATATTGCCTTTCAAGACGCTGTACAAAATGGAATTACAACTGTCCACGTTATGCCTGGAAGTCAAAATATTATCGGGGGCACTACTTGTGTAATAAAAACAGCTGGAACTTGTATTGATCATATGATTATTCAAGAACCTGCTGGTTTAAAGATTGCCTTTGGAGAAAACCCTAAAAAGGTCCATAGTAATGGAACAAAAGAATCCATAACACGTATGGGCATTATGGGGTTACTTCGTGAATCATTTTATGAAGCACAGCACTACGGGCATGAAGCTGACTTTCGAATGCTCCCTATTTTAAAAGCATTACGCCGCGAAATACCCGTACGTATCCACGCTCACCGAGCAGATGATATTAGTTCTGCTCTACGCTTTGCAACAGAATTCAATCTTGATTTACGTATTGAACACTGTACAGAAGGACACTTTATTGTTGAAGAGCTTGCAAAACACAATTTGAAGGTTTCAGTTGGCCCCACTCTTACACGCCGTTCTAAAATCGAATTAAAAAACAAAACATGGGATACTTACCACATATTATCAAAAAATGGAGTGGAAGTTTCTATAACAACAGATCACCCTTATACACCCATTCAATATTTAAATGTTTGTGCCGCTGTCGCAGTAAGAGAAGGGTTAGACGAAAAAACTGCATTGGAGGGCATCACTATATTCCCAGCGCGAAATTTGCGTTTAGAGGATAGAATTGGAAGCATTGATGTTGGAAAAGACGCTGATCTCGTGTTATGGACTCACCATCCCTTCCATTATTTAGCCAAGCCTGTACTAACTATGATTGATGGAAAAATAATTTACAAAAAAAATAAAAAAAACTAGTTTATTTTTTTGACTAGATAAAGTATTATACGATTATAAACTGAATGAAACCATAATCAATTTGTGTCGTGATTATCATTTTCAAATTGATGAATGGGGAAGGCAAATGGTGCGCCACCAGCGTTATAGACTGGTTCTAGTGGGTTCGATTCCCACCCCGAAATTTTTTAAAGATTGATATAAAAATTTCGAGGGTGGGGTGTTTTTTCGTCATGCTACCCTCGTGTGAGGAGGAGTTAGTATGTTGAAAAAACGCGACTTACACGACAGCCACGTTCTATATGAGTTAATGGTGGATCCAGCTGTCTTCCCTTTTGTGCGTCAAAAGGCTTATTCTTATGAAGAATATTTATTTTTAACGAAACAAACAATTGAAGCTGAAGAGCGTGGAGAATTAATTTCACGCACAATTTTAGATGAGTGGGGTAACCCCATCGGAACAATTACTTTATTTGATGTGCAAGAAAAAGCCGGATTCCTTGGAACGTGGCTTGGAAAACCTTACCACGGAAAAGGATATAATAAATTGGCGAAAGATTCATTTTTCAGCGAACTTTTCTATGAATTAGATATTGAAACAATCTTTATGCGTATTCGTAAAATAAATATTCGTTCTATTAAAGCTGCAGAAAAACTACAATATGTAAATCTAGCAAACGAAACAAGAAAAGCCGTTTATGATGAAATTAATGCGAATGAAGAAGTATATAACTTGTACGAAATTCCAAAAGATCAATATACGCTCGCTACAATGCGCGATACAACATTCCAAGATGCTCACCAATTAAAAGAAGCATAATCTAAATTTTTAGAAATGATAATTAATCATTAACATTTTGTCATATACGTATATCGCCCCATGTCTTTGGAAACGATAGATAGTGACTTTAAGACACGAGGTGATTTGTAATGGATAAAAAGAAACGTGACAAAGCAAAAAATGCATTATCTAGTACACAAGAAGTTCTCTACCAACGAGAATTTCGTAAAGCAGATCGCGCAGCGGGTTATCGCTCGAAAAGTATTTAAAGTGAGAATGAATAATTAGAAGTTCTCCCCCCTAATTATTCATTCTCATTACATATTTTTTCTACGTGATAGAGTAGAAAAAAGGTTCCTTATTTATAAGGAACCTTTTTTATGTGGATAAAGTTATCCAAATACTTTATAGAATTGTGAATAAATTCTGTAAACCCCTCACAAATTTATATATTGTACTAGATATCAAATGTTAGAATTGTGGATATTTTTCTGAAAACTGTGGACAATGTGGATATAGTTGTTAATATTCCGACTTTACTGTTTAATGAAAGCGCAATCCCCATTGTGGATAAGTTACTATTCCATCAAAAAAACCCTCTTTAAACATATAAAAGAGGGTTTCATATTAAGTAAACGACTCTGCAAGAGCAGGTGATTTAATAGGTATATGATTCGGTTCTGCATGATTTTCTGCCAAAATTGCATCCACAATATGACCGGCTGGCTCCGGACGATAAATACTTTTCATTGCTTCTTTCATTTGGAGCAGCTTCATATCGTCTTGTAATAACGCCTCTGTTTTTGCAAAAACCTCACTATCATCACGAATGACAACTGCAGCTCCTTTTCTTTCAAAGTACAACGCATTTTCATTTTCTTGTCCTGGAACAGGCTTATATAAAATGACAGGTACTTGCAACGCTGCTGCTTCGCTTAACGTAATACCACCTGGCTTCGTAATCATACAAGAAGTAATACGGAATAATTCATCGATGTTTTCAACATAACCAAATACTTTTAATGCATCAGAATTTTCTTCCTGTAGCTCTAATAAATCCTGTTTTAAAGCTTCATTTTTCCCACAAACAACAACTACTTGTAAATTAGGTACTGACATAAATGACTGGCATAGTTCTTTAACACTCCCTAATACCCCATGAGCACCTGCTACAATTAGTAAAATCTTTTTATTTTTACATAACTGATATTTATTATATATAATGTCTGGATTTATCTTTAACTCAAAACTACTACGAATCGGGATGCCCGTCTCAACAATTTGTTCTGCAGGCACGCCAATATCAATCATAACTTTTTTCACATGATCAGTTGCTACAAAATAACGATCTACTTCCCGGTGAATCCATATTTTGTGCACACAAAAATCCGTTAATACGTTATAAACAGGAATTGAAATACCTGTTTGCTTTTTTAACTCTGGTACAGCTATGATTGGAAAGGTATTAATCACAATATCCGGTTTCTCTGCTTGTAAAAGTGATTTCAAACGTTTTCTTCCAAAGTTCGCATACCAAGATGCTATTTTCTTATCATAAATTTTTTCTACACCGTAATAAAACAAACGATATAATTCTTTTCCTATTGTATAACTTTTTAAATATAAGTATTTTGTAATATCGGTTATAACTGGATGTGATTCTCCAAACAAATCGCATACAATTACATCTTCGATTCCTTTTTGGCGAAATGTTTGTTCTAATGTTTTCGCTACTTGCACATGACCGTTACCGTAATGTGCAGTTAATATTAAAACCTTGGGGTTTTTTATCAAACAAATCCACTCCTAGCTTATTGTTTCTCCATATTGCATATACGACAATAGGAAAAACATTTTCCTTAAAAACTACATAAACAGATTCTAATATTTCCCTTTCAGCTATGTACCTGTCGTGGATATGCAAAGCATATAAGATTGACCCCTTAATCCTATCTGTGCTCATATCTTTACATTATACTTTCCTATAAGAGCTTTCGCAATAACTTACAAGTGTTCTCTATTCCATGATACTCACTCTTTTACTTCTTAATTCTTTTTACTATTTTGATTTCCCTTTACAATTATGTAAATTTCTCCACTTATTCCTTACAAAAATATGGATATTCTATTTTCAGTATACTCTTTTCAATATATATACTCTAGGTTTTATTGTAAAGAAAGCAAAAAGTCTAATCCAATATTTGGATTAGACTGCTTGTAAAATATGTTTCGCTTCTTCTACATTTTTTTCAGTAGGTGGTTCTACATTTGCAAGTGGATATTTATGTCCAAGCGCCTCCCATTTATATACACCAAGCTTATGATATGGTAGCACTTCAACTTTCTGAACATTAGACAGACTTTGAATAAAGCTAGATAATTTTTGTAGATCCTCTTCGTTATCAGTAATACCAGGAACTAATACATGTCGTACCCAAATCGGTTTATTTTTATCCGATAAATAACGAGCAAACTGTAAAATATGTTCATTTGGTTTTCCTGTTAATTTACGATGCTTTTTGGAATCAATATGTTTCAAATCCAGTAAAACTAAATCTGTATAATCCATTAATATATCTAGCTTATTTTGAAATTCTGGTTCCTCAGAATAACAACCACCAGAAGAATCGATTGTTGTATGGATACCAGCCTCTTTACACTTTTTAAACAACTCAATTAAAAAGTCTAGCTGTAATAGCGGCTCTCCACCACTAACTGTTATACCGCCTCCGGAAGCTTCAATAAAAGGAAGGTAACATGTCACATCCTGCATTACTTCTTCGACTGTTATTTCTTTTCCTTTACCAATCTCCCACGTATCAGCATTATGACAATATTGACAACGTAATAAACACCCTTGTGTAAATATGACATAACGAATTCCTGGGCCATCAACAGTACCACAAGACTCTACAGAATGAATTCTTCCTTTTACCATGTTACTTCCTCCTTTATTGAAACAGCCTCCCTCTGCTGTTTATAAAATGCAGAGGGACACTTTTTTCATTTACATGCTTTCATGCATTGTACGGTTAATTACATCAATTTGTTGTTCACGAGTTAATTTAATAAAGTTTACAGCGTAACCAGATACGCGAATTGTTAATTGTGGATATTTCTCAGGATGTTCCATCGCATCCATTAATGTTTCACGATTAAATACGTTAATATTTAAGTGATGGCCTTCTTTTACTGCGTAACCATCAAGCATTGATACTAAGTTACGTACTTGTACATCATCTTCTTTACCAAGTGCTTTTGGAATAATAGAGAATGTATTAGAAATACCATCTTGTGCATCTTCATATGGTAATTTAGCTACAGATAATAATGAAGCTAATGCACCTTTTGTATCACGGCCATGCATTGGGTTTGCACCTGGTGCAAATGGTTCTCCAGTACGACGACCATCTGGAGTGTTACCAGTTTTCTTACCGTATACAACGTTAGATGTGATTGTTAAGATTGACATTGTATGAACAGAATTTCTGTATGTTTTATGTTTACGAAGTTTATTCATAAATGTTTTCACAAGATTTACAGCGATTTCATCTACACGGTCATCATTGTTACCGTATTTAGGGAAATCTCCTTCGATTTCAAAGTCAACTGCGATGCCATTTTCATCACGAATTGGTTTTACTTTCGCATATTTAATCGCACTTAAAGAGTCTGCTACTACAGATAGACCCGCGATACCTGTTGCCATTGTACGAAGAACGTTTGTATCATGAAGTGCCATTTCAATACGCTCGTAGCTATATTTATCATGCATGTAGTGGATAACATTTAATGTGTTTAAATATAGACCCGCTAACCATTCCATTGTCATATCAAACTTATGCATAACTTCTTCATAATCTAATACTTCAGAAGTAATTGATGCGTACTCAGGGCCGACTTGTGCTTTAGATTTTTCATCTTTACCGCCGTTAATCGCATATAGTAATGCTTTCGCTAAGTTTGCACGTGCTCCGAAGAACTGCATTTGTTTACCAATTCTCATTGCAGATACACAACATGCAATACCGTAGTCATCGCCATAATCAGGACGCATAATGTCATCATTTTCATATTGAATCGCTGATGTTTTAATAGACATTTTCGCACAGTAGTTTTTAAAGTTCTGTGGTAATTGTTTAGACCAAAGAACTGTTAAGTTTGGTTCTGGAGCTGGTCCTAAATTATCTAATGTATGCAAGAAACGGAATGAGTTCTTTGTTACTAATGGACGACCATCTAATGCCATACCACCGATAGATTCAGTTACCCAAGTTGGGTCACCAGAGAATAGTTCATTATAATCAGGTGTTCTTGCGAATTTCACAAGACGTAATTTCATAATGAAATGGTCAACAATTTCTTGCGCTGCTTCTTCTGTTAAAGTACCATTTGCTAAATCTCTTTCAATATAAATATCTAAGAATGTAGAAGTACGTCCAAGGCTCATTGCAGCTCCGTTTTGCTCTTTAATTGCTGCAAGATATGCGAAGTATAGCCACTGGAACGCCTCTTGTGCATTTGTTGCTGGCTTAGAAATATCGAATCCATGAGAAGCAGCCATTTGTTTTAATTCTTGAAGTGCACGCATTTGCTCAGATAACTCTTCGCGTAAACGCATTGTATCTTCGCTCATTACACCGCCTGTTAAATTAAAATCAGCTTTTTTCGCTTCAATTAAATGATCTATACCATATAACGCTACGCGGCGATAGTCACCGATAATACGGCCACGTCCATATGCATCTGGAAGGCCAGTAATAACACCTGATTTACGAGCCGCTTTCATTTCTGGTGTGTATGCATCAAATACACCTTGATTATGAGTTTTGCGCCAGTCTCTGAAAATACGGCCAAGTTCTTTATCCATTTCATATCCATACGCTTCACAAGCTTGTTCCGCCATACGAATACCACCATATGGTTGTAAAGAACGTTTAAATGGTTTATCAGTTTGAAAACCGACTACTTTTTCAATATCTTTATTTAAATATCCTGGATCATGTGATGTAATAGAAGAAACGATTTTTGTATCCATATCAAGAACGCCACCATTTTCACGTTCTTTCGTTGTTAAATCCATTACTTGATCCCAAAGTTGTTTCGTTGCTTCAGTTGCTTCCGCTAAGAAAGATTCCTCTCCTTCGTAAACGTTTACATTATTTAAAATGAAATCGCGAACATCAATCTCTGCTTTCCATTTTTCACCTTTAAAGTTTTCCCACGCGTTTTTTACATTTTCTAATACTTGAGTCATCCTAATCTCCTCCATTTTTGATTAGTACAGGACTAAGATTTTTTATATAACAGCTTACACACTTAGAATACTACTTTTTTACGAAAGTGAACGAAATAGTTGTGACATGTTTGTGAAATGTTGAGCAAACTACTATATGCATAGTGTTAACTTCATTTGAAAGTCTTTAAAATTAACCCTTTCCTTAATTGTATTTTTTTGGTATTCTTATATACGAGTCCTATTTTGTAATATAAGAACAATACCCATTGTAGAGCTGTAATACTCTTATCTCCTAATCTGTTATAGTTTTTATAACAGAGCAAAAAGTGTACAACATATGTTGTACACTTTTTTGTTACTACTCTAAAACATCTCTTTTTCTATTCCCATCATAGAATCCACCACGACTGCCTTCTAACACAATTAATTGCTCTAATCCTTCTATATGATCACCTATAATACGCAAAACAGCTGGCGGATGACCTATTTTTGCAAAATGTTCACTAAGGCGAATGCGGTTCATCTTATCGACTTCAATGCGACTTACACATGCAATTTCAAATCCTGAAAGAATGGCTTTCACTTGCGCCACGCACGGTGCCAGTAAAGACCTATACCCAATTGCATTCAAACACGTCCGGCTAAATGCATTAGGTACTGCAATAAGCGATCCTACACCTAAGTCTTTTCTATCGCAAGCTAAATTTAATGCATATTTAAATGCAGTTACAAGATGAAGTGGTACTCTTAAATCTAAATAATGATTTAGATCATTTAATGCGACATCCATTCCATCTGCAATAGCTTTCGCAAAAGGATATAGCTCACTCGCCGGAATAACAAAATCACCGTCTATAAATAATACAATTTCTCCTTTTGCAAAATAGGTTCCAAGTGAGCGCCCCACATCGTTTCCAAGTGCTTCTTTATATACAATTGTCATTGCTCCCTTGTCTTTTGCAATGGTTGCCGTTTTATCTGACGAACCATTTACAACAACGATGATTTCAAAAGGTTCAATTTTGCGCAGCTCTTCTATAACGTTTCCAATTGTTTTCTCTTCATCTTGTACTGGAATAATTACAGATAATTGTTTCCCTTTATATAACTTAGATGTAACACCCCATCCTTGATAAAAATCTTCAAAATCTAAAGTATGATAAACACTATCTCTTTTCCTATTCCCATCATAATATCCTCCGCGCTCATCACTGCCTACTATCCGCTCTGCTACAGCTTCTATATGATCACCTATCATTCGTTTTTCAGATTGAGAAAGACGGGTGCCGTATGCAGCATGCTCAGTCGGCCGAAATTTATTTGGCGTAATAACATCAATTGCACAATGGCGACTAATTCTCCATTTACTTTGTGCTATGCGTAAATGAGCCACAATAGGATTAACCAAGCATTCATATCCAATACTTTGAACGACTTCTTTCGTCAGTGCATGAGGCACAGATAATACAGAATCAATTTTTAATTCTTCACGCTCTAACATTGCATTTAATATTTGCCGCCATACTGTAATGGAATGTGGTTTTTGTTTCTTTAAAAACAATGCGTCCAAATTATTTAAAACGATGTCGGCCTGATCATATAAAATTGGGTTAAGAAATAATTGTAATTTCGAAGTTGGAATAGCAAAATCTCCATCTATAAATAGTAATACATCACCTATCGCGTGTTTTGCACCGACTGCACGTCCAACATCGTTTCCAAGTAGCTCTGTATACTTGATTACTTTACACCCTAAACGATCAGCAACCTCTTCTGTATCATCATTACAACCATTTACTACTACAATAATTTCTACTGGGTTTAATGGTTTTACCGATTGAATAACGTCTGAAATTGTCTCCCCTTCATTGCATACAGGTATAATAACCGATAGCGACTTAACCATTGTTTTCTTCACGAAACCATTTAATAGTTTCTTTCAATCCTTGTTCCCACGTTACTGTCGCTTGAAATTGAGCAAGTTCTCTTAACTTCGTTACATCTGGTCTTCTATTTGGGATTTCTTCAAAGCCATGTGGATATACTTCTTCAAAAGGAACTTGTACAATTTTCGAGGACGATTTCGTTAGTTTTTTAATTACTTCTGCTACTTCTTTTATACTCTTTTCATTCTCAGAACCTATATTAATAATCTCACCATTTACCTTCTCATCCATTGCCCGAATCGTTGCCTCTACCGCATCACTTACATACGTAAAGCAACGTGTCTGTTTCCCATCTCCATATACGAGAATATCTTCACCTTGCAAAGCCGCATAGATAAATCGTGGGATTACCCCTGCGTATGGACCATCTTTCGCTCTTGGACCATAAATATTAAAATAACGAACAATCGTTACAGGTAAGCCTTCTAATGCATATCCTAAACATAATGTTTCTTCTAATGTTTTACAAACTGCATAACTCCAACGTATTTTAGAAGTTGCCCCGTATAATCGATCCCCTTCTTCAGAGAAAGGTGGCTTACCCTTACCATATACTTCTGAAGTAGACGCAAAGACTACTTTTTTCTTTCCTTTTAGCGCTGCTTGTAAAATGTTTCTCGTTCCATCAAAATTTGTTTCAATGAGCTCTATACTTTTTTCCATTGTTGTTTTAACACCTAAAATGGCCGCTAAATGAAACACTACATCATGTTGATTTACTAATTCGTAAATAGAATTTTTATCTAAAACACTGATTGGAATAACTGGAATCTCTTTCATTAGCTCATTATGATACTTATTTTTCCCTTTATAGAAATTATCCACAATCGTGACTTCATAACCTCTTTTCACCAACTCTTCAGCTAAATGAGATCCAATAAATCCGGCCCCACCTGTAATTAAACATTTCTGACTCATGCACTCACCCTCTTTACAATCCCGCGTGTATCTATTACTCGCTTCATTCCTTTAAAAAGCTTCCAATCTATATTCGAGTGGTCAGTTAAAATTAAAATACACGCTGCTTCTTTAACTGTTTTTTCATCCAAGGAAACAGATTGATACACCTTATCTCCAATTTCGGCAGAAGAAATATATGGATCATGGTATTTTATCTCGTATCCTTCTTTAATTAATAATTGAATAATTGGTAACGCCGGTGATTCTCTCAAATCATTTACATCTTTCTTATACGCAATTCCTACAATTAAAACTGGTGCAGGTGATTGCACCATGCCTTTTACTTTCCGGGCTATTTTCTCTGGCATTTCTTCATTAATTACGTGTGCAGCCTCAATTAATTGACTAATTTCCCCGTTCTTTTTTATTCTCCATTGAAAATATAAGGGGTCTACTGGAATACAATGTCCTCCTATCCCTGGTCCCGGCCAATATGAGGTAAATCCAAACGGTTTTGTAGAGGCAGCTTCAAGTGCCTCATAAAAATCAATTCCTAAACTTTCACATAGGGTGTTTAACTCATTTACTAAGGAAATATTGACTAAACGCTGAATATTTTCAAATAACTTACACATCTCTGCCACCTTTGGAGAACTAACCGGAACAACTACATCAAATATTGCGCTATACAAGTCCTGTACTTTTTGCTTACACTTTTCTGTTTGCCCACTAATAACTTTTGGAATCGTTTGAACTGAATATTGACTATTGGCTGGATCAATTCTCTCTGGGGAATATCCAATATAGAAATCCTCTCCTACTTTTTGGCCTGCTTGAGAAATAATAGGAATAATAACTTCTTCAAGTGTGCCTGGATATGTGGAGCTTTCGAAAATGAAGGTTTGTCCTTTTTGAAGATTTTGTTGTATATAATGGGAAGCTGAAATAAGAGCACTTAAATCTGGCTCTCTTCGTTCATTAATTGGAGTTGGGACAGTAACAATAACATAATCACTAGTTTGGAACTCAGTAACACCTTTATCTGGCGTATTTACTATTAAGCTATTTTTCGTTAATAAACTCTGTAACTCTTTAGAAGAAACATCTGGAATATAACTTTCTCCTTTTATAATTGATTCTATTTTTCTAGTATCTTTATCTAATCCAAGCACTGTATATCCTCTTTCTGCAAAATGGACCGCTAAAGGCAGACCAACATATCCTAATCCAATAATAGCTACTTTACTCCTAGCGTTCATCTATATTCTTTTCTTCCTTTCTCAATCGTTTAATAATATCCCTATCTCGCTCTCCATCTGTAAAACTCCCGCGTTCGTCAGTATATTGTAATAGATAAGCAATCGCCTCAAGTTGATCACCGAAAATACGGTCAAATGCTGGAATACGTCCATTTACAAATCCATGTTGTTCTGGGCGTACTCGATTTGTTTTTATAACATCTACAAATTCAACCGCTGTAATAGAAAATCCCTCCAAAATAGCTTTCATTTGCGCTAATGGCGGGATAATGAGAGAGTCATATCCTATTTTCTCTATTACATTCTTATGCATAGCATGCGGCACTGCTGTTAATGAGTTATTCCATAAATCTGGTCGTTTCGCTACCAAATTCACAAAATATTTTCCCATACTAATTGGGTCTGCGGGATGAAATGTATCTAATAAACATTGCAAATCATTTAATGCCACATCACTTCCATCTTCAATAGCACGCAAAAATGGAACTAGTTTTTTTGCCGGAATAGCAAAATCACCATCAACGAATAAACAAATATTTGCCGTAGCATGCATGGCACCTATCGCTCGTGCTACATTATGTCCAAGCGCCTTCGTAAATTCAAGAACAATAACATTCTCTAACTTTGCTTGTTCAATTGTCTCACTATCCGCTCCATTCGCAACAACTATAATTTCATCTACTCCTGCTTTTTTCACTTCTTGTATAACAGATCTTATAGTCATTTTTTCTTCTGATACTGGTATAATCGCACTATATTGCGCTTTTCCCTTTTGTAATAAAACTGGTTTATACTTCCCTATAAACTCTCTATCCCTGTTTCCCTCCGAAAAGCCGCCGCGTTTACCGTATGTTTCAATTACGTATTGCAGAGCACGTAAATGATCCCCCATAATACGACTAGTCGCTTTCGGATAAGGAGAACCAGGTGATGTACCAGTATGAACAGGCCGAACTTTATTTTGGTGAATTACATCGACCGAAGCCATATCGACAATATCTACTCCTCTAGACATCGCCATCGCTTGAAATAATGCTGGATCTGCTAAATTCCACCATCCAAGCTTCTGAATAACTTCCCTACTCATCGCATGTGGAATTGCAATTAAAGATCCAACAACAAGCCCTTTTTTATTCAAGTAACGATTCAACATGAATTTGCCAACTGTCGTATAATGCGGCCTCATCTTTAAATAAACGGACCATGTTAAATTATTCACAACAATTTGGTGACCTTGCTGAATTCCTTTTATGAAACGTTGTAGCTCTTTATTATCAATGACGATGTCACCATCTAAAAACAATACAATTTCACCTTTTGCTTCTCTAGCTCCAATTGCGCGTCCAACATCATTACCAAGAGAATGTTTATAATAAATCACATGGCAATGATGTTGTAACGCTATTTCTTTCGTTCCATCTGTTGATCCATTATCAACTACGATAATTTCATACGGCTTCAGCTTCTCCACTTCTACTAAAACTTGTAATAAAGTACTTGCTTCATTGTGCGCTGGAATAACGACTGATACTCTCATATTTGTATCACTCTTACCCTTCCAAGCGAACATAAGCAATAATAGGAGTACGCACAACTACATCTTCTGGTGGGCCATAAGAAGGAGAAGTACGAACACTAACTGCTCCATCCGTCACAGATAAAAGAATACCTGCAACGATTTCTACAGCTGTCACAACTTGCACTAACTCACCAACATGGTTACGCAATTCATCAGTAAATAACATATATAGGTCTCCTTTCTTACACTTCTTTAATTGATATAATACTTGTAAATGGTAATAAAACTTCGGTTCCTATTCCTTCTTGCAGTGTTAAGAAATCATCACCAACTGCTACAATCACACCCGTTAACTGTCCAACTGTCACAGTAATTTCCACGTTTTTACCTAAATACTGCTTTGCAATTTCTTTAAACGGTGATGTATTACATTCTTTTAAAATGTTGCAAATAATATCTTGAAATTGACTTGATTCTATAAATTCTTCTGTAGCTTGCTTAGAATTTCTTTGAATAAACCTCGCAAAGTTTTGCGAAAATAAAAGCCGTTCCACAGCAGGCATTAACTTATCATCTAAAAAATAATTTAATTGTCTATTAAACAATCGTGATAATTTATGCCAATATTTTCTGAACAGACACATATGCTTCTCCTCCTATTATTTTTAAAGTATAAAAATACATCCATACATCTTAATGTATACAAAACAGACTTTTTTTGTGATAGGTAAGGCATACATTTTTCAAAGAAACAATATGTTCTAATCACATAAAAAAAGATAGATGGTATCCCATCTATCCTTATATATATTTTAATTTTTAATTGTAACTATCGCAGAAACGCTGTAATAAACCGCTCGTGGTAATTCTGCCTGTTCACTTATAGACGCTGTAACAAGTGAACCACCGCTTGCCGAGAAATACTTAACAGCTTCTAACGGAATACCATCTTCTTTCACATCAATATGTGTTCCATCTCGCCAGTCTATTTTCTGCATTGTTGCTGAAAGGTCCCCAGTCACTTTACCAAATTCTTTACCATCCACCCCTAAAAAGATCCATTCCCACTTTGTTAAACTTAGTACTTGTTTCAACTCTCCAATTTTCTTTCCATCTACATTAGAAAAAATATAAAAGTTGCGTACTCCCATCTTCTTTTGAACATGCAACAATCTTTCTCCTGAGTGATTATATAAATAAAATTGTTGCTTATGTAGTCCCTTAAAAAGAAAAGAAAGTACAGCTTGCCATACACGTTGAATAACAAAATCATACTCTTCTTTTAAAAAACCTACTGTATTTCCGTCTAATCCAAAGTACGTTATTACTTGAAATACCCCTACCTCTTTACGAACAACCAATTTTTGTTGCTCAAATAACTCAGAAGTCTCTATATTATAAATTTCCTGTTTGAGTATTTTCGATCTTCGTTTTTCTATAAAGCTATATATTAATAATCCAAATGCTGGTAGTACAACACCTATCAATTTCAAATTTTCTTTCTCCGAAGTGAATAGCATCCCTTTTTTATATTCCATCACTAGTCCAATTGCAACGATAATCCATGCAATGACAGATACAAAAAAAATGCGTTTCGCATTACGTGCGTGATGCTTATGTATACTCATACCCCTCCCCCTTTTCCATTTTTTTCATTATCTCATCGCACATATACTTTCTCAATAAAAAAAGACTATCCAAGAAGGATAGCCTCTTACACTTCAATATTTCGCAACATCGTATAAATGTCGTTATTCACTTTACCAAATGATTTAATGTTGTTTTGAATGTTAGATAATAAAACGACATATACACTTCCGTTTTTACTAAATCCATTTAAACAATTCCATCCTGGCATTACACCGTGATTCGAATAACTTCCCGGGTCTACATACCAACCAAATCCGTAATCCTTTTTCACAGCCGTAAACATTTGATCATAGCTCTCTTTTGAAATTAACTTTCCAGAGAAAAGCGCTTCATTAAATAAATATAAATCATGTGCACTTGTATATATATCACCACAACCATATAGTTGTGACATACTTGGAATATTAGGTGTTGTCATGTTATTATTTATTATTTTATAACCCCTTGACGGAAACCTTGTTTGCTCTAACGCTTTACCGAAACCAGAATGTTTCATACCCGCAGTAGCAAAAATATGTTGCTTAATATATTCTTCTAACGGTTGTCCACTTACCTTCTCAGCGATATAGGCAAGTATCGAATAGTTCGAATCAGAATACTTCCATTTCTCTCCTGGACTCCCAATACGCTTTTGCTTTCCTATTCGTTTTATCAATTCTTCATGAGAAATATCCTCTGTTCCCTGTTCATACTCTGGAATTCCTGATGTATGTGTTAGTAAATGTTTTAACTGAATACCATTACCTTGAGGGAAATCTGGAATATACTTCGCAACCGTATCCTCTACATTTAATTTATTTTGATCTTTTAATTGCATAATAGCAGTCGCTACAAATGCTTTCGAAATAGAACCAATATAGAAAGTTGTTTCCGAATTATTCGGTACTTGCTTCTCTTTATTCGCCATACCATACCCTTTATTCAAAAGAACTTTCCCATTCTTCACAATAACAGCTGTCCCGCTAAATCCTGCATTTTGTAAATATTGATCCAATTGAGTGTTTTCATTAATTTCTTGAGGTGGTCCCTCAGCAGGCTGTTCTGCAGCTTGCGCTTGCTTCACTTGTTCTTCCTGCTCTTTTTGTTTTTGTGCTTCTTGCTTCTTTTTTTCTTCGTCTTTCTTTTTTTCTTCTTCTTTCTTTTTTTCTTCTTCTTTCTTTTTTACCTCTTCTTGTTTTTTCATTTCTGCTGCAGCTTTTAAAGTTTCTTCTTTCTTATTATGCGCAACAATTTTTGTATACATGAAATATACAATTGAAAATAGTAAGACGAGAATGATTGTTCTTTTTATGTATACAATCGGCCGACGTGCTTTTCCATTCGCATTATTTCTTTCCTGATCCATGACTGCTTTTTTCCCCTTAGTTACCGATAATTTAATTCCACTACACGAGATTCATTCCAGATTTTTTTCATAGATTTGTGACACTCTATTCTATGTCATCCCTACTTTATCACGCACTGAACAGATTACCAACCTATATGTACAAAAAAGAAAAAGAAAATTTACAAAAGTAAGATTCCCGTTAAATTTTCAACAAAAAAAAGAGGATACCCTCTAAAAAACTGATGTTATCAATCTTTTTGGGATATCCTCTTATCTCACTATTTATACGTGTTTTTTCATATCATCGGCAACAGATTCAACATTTGTACCTACGATAACTTGTACACTTGTATTACTTAATTTCATAACACCTTTTGCACCCGCACGTTTTAATGCTGCTTCGTTTACTTGACCAGCATCTTTTACTTGTAAGCGTAGACGTGTTGCACAGTTATCAATAACTGTTAAGTTTTCTTTTCCACCTAAAGCTAATACGTAAGTTTCACCAATTGAACCTGCAACTGGTGCATCACCCTCTTCAGCTAACTCATCGTCATCTTCACGACCAGGTGTTTTTAGATCAAACTTCTTAATTAAGAAGTAGAATACTACAAAGTAAATTGCTGCGTAAATTAAACCGATTCCTGCTAGTAACAATGGTTTTGTTGCAATACCGAAGTTTAAGAAGTAATCGATTGCTCCGGCACTAAATGAGAAACCGTCGTGAATGCCAAGAGTTGTTGTAATAAATAGAGACAGACCTGTTAATACAGCATGAATACCATATAATACTGGTGATAAGAACATGAATGAGAATTCAATTGGTTCTGTAATACCAGTTAAGAATGAAGTTAATGCTAGACCACCTAACATACCTGTAACCATTTTACGTTTTTCTGGTTTAGCAGCCGCAATCATTGCGAAACACGCTGCTGGTAAACCGAACATCATGATTGGGAAGAAACCAGTCATAAACATACCCGCTGATGGATCTTTTGCAAAGAAACGTGCAATATCACCATGAACAATATCGCCAGCTGCATTTGTAAAGTCACCAAGTACGAACCAGAAGTATGTGTTCATTACGTGATGTAATCCGATTGGAATTAATAAACGGTTTAATAATCCGAATAAACCAGCACCAATTGAACCTAAGTTCACGATACCGTGTGCTACTGCATCAATACCACTTTGAATTGTTGGCCAAACTTGACCGAATACTAATCCTAAAAGAAGCATTACAATTGAAGTAATGATTGGTACGAAACGTTTTCCTGCAAAGAACCCTAACCATTCTGGTAATTTAATCTTATGGAATTTGTTGTATAGTAATCCAGCAACAACCCCAGCGATAATCCCACCGAGTATGGCCATATTAATTTTCGGCGTTAACGCCGCTGCTTTTGAAACCTTTGTCATTGTATCTGCTAATTTAGTTGGATCTACTGAACCGACTAAATCTTGAACACTTTTTAATTTATCATTTAACTCTGCTGCTGAATACGTCTTACTTAGAGCATTCGTTGTATTTTGTAAAACAAGATATCCGATTGCTCCGGCAAGTCCAGCTGCTCCACTACCGTCAACAGACAAACCGATTGCAACACCAATTGCAAAAATAAGTGCTAAATTATCAAAAATTGCTGCACCGGCCTGTGCCATAACAGGAATGTTAAATACATCATCTTGTCCTAAACGAAGCAATAATCCTGCTGCTGGTAGTACGGCGATTGGAAGCATCAATGCTTTACCAATACGTTGTAGAAACTGCAACATTTTAATTCCCCCTATCAAATTTATGAAATCGTTATCATTATAAGTACGCCTTAGAAAACGCTTTCTATTTACATAACCATAATAACATATAGTTGTATAGATGTGTAGTTTTTATTTTTGAATTTTTTATGGATAAATCTCCTATTTCCAAACTGTTATATAAAAGGAAAATTCTCCTTTTTTAATATACAGTAATCAAAATAAAAGACCCACTATATAACATGTAACTTTCGTTTTATCATTCCACTTTTTCATGTTATTATTTATTTCCGAGCATATCGGGAAAAGTAAACTTAGTTAATTCGAAATAGGAGCGTTGGTACTATGCAGTGCATTGAAACAAACAACTTACAACAGTTGTTGGAACAAGTAAAACCATATACAAAAAAAGGAAAGCTTGCTACTTACATCCCCGAACTAGGAAATGCAAATCCAGATGATTTAGGGATTGCCATTTTCCATAAAGAAACAGAATATATCCATGCTGGTAACTCACAAACACTATTTACTCTTCAAAGTATTTCCAAAGTAATTACACTTGCACTTGCCCTTTTAGATCGTGGAGAAGAATATGTATTTTCTAAAGTTGGAATGGAACCAACTGGTGACCCATTTAATTCTATTATTAAGTTAGAAACGACAAGCCCTTCTAAACCACTTAATCCAATGATTAATGCAGGCGCACTAGCTATTACAAGTATGTTAGCAGGAAAAAATAACGAGGAAAAAATGGAGCGTATCCTTCATTTTGTACGTGAAATAACAGATAATCCTACTATTAATTATTCTTCTAAAGTTGCTAATTCAGAATTAGAGACAGCTTATCTAAACCGTTCACTTTGTTATTATATGAAACAAAATGGAATTATCGATTGTGATATTGAAGAGCTTATGGATTTATATACTCGTCAATGTGCAGTTGAAGTAAACTGCATCGATTTAGCACGCATCGGTTTAATTTTTGCAATGGATGGATATGATCCATATAAGAAAAAACAAATTATCCCTAAACATATTACAAAAATCTGCAAAACATTTATGGTTACATGCGGTATGTACAATGAATCTGGTGAATTTGCAATTCGTGTTGGTATCCCTGCAAAAAGTGGTGTAGCTGGTGGTATTTTCGGCTGCGTAAAAGGCGAAATGGGAATCGGGATTTTTGGACCGGCTTTAGATGCAAACGGAAACAGTATCGCTGGTTTTAAAATTCTTGAACTTCTTTCTGCTCAAGAAGGTTGGAGCATTTTTTAATTCAGAGCTATCCTGCTATACTAGCAGGATTTTTTTATTTCATAAAAACCTCAACTTTATCAGCTATCCATGCCCTTACAAAAACCGTACTGAAAGTTTCTCTATATCATGCATATTTGCTCCCCCCTCCTGAATAATATAGTACAACCTAGCGCTATATGTGGAGGTGTGAAAGATGAAACTAATATTTCAAATGGGAAAACAGCCTGTTCTTGAAAAAACAATTCTCCTTTTTATATTGAGTATTGTAGAAAGCTTAAAGCTTAAAGTTGTTTCACTCGACGAAGCTCACCGATACATATTCAATTTAGAAGTACTTGAACTATTAATGGATCGGAACATCGATGATCAAGTACTTGAACTTATTCATTTCGGGATGGGACTTGAAGACATTCATCATGTGCTTCCTGAAGAACTTGAGCATACTATCGAGGAATTAAAATGGCTTTGTATCCAAGTATTAAGTGAGTACAGTATGCATGAAGAATCGGAACAATTAATTGAAGATATACGGTAAAAAAGCACCTATGTAGGTGCTTTTAATGTTTTTTCAAACTATTTTTATACGCCTCAATATTTACTGGTAGCTCTTCCTCTTCCAAAGTATGTTCATTTACATCTTTATGAATGAACGCACCTTTAGGTGGTTGATGATCATGCCCTTTTTTCTTATGATCAAATGCTTTCCCGCGTCCCATACAAATCCCCCTTTCTTAAAAGAAATCCGTATTAGTATGGAGAAAAGTACGTCGATATATGCAATCCCTTGCTGTATTTCCAAGGAAATACTCGAACCTTGTTTTCTACTCTCCTTACAACAACTGATCGATCCCAATAAAAATTAATAACACTCCTGCGATAACTGTCGCCCACTTTCCTAAGTATTCTGCTAAAAATCGTTTTCCTACATACGCAAATCCACTAATACAAATAAAACTAAACACCCCAGAAATAGTTGCTGTAAGCCATAGATTCAAGTTTGTTACCCCAGCGTCAAATCCACCTGCAATATTATTAATAGACAACGCAACCCCTAAAACAATCGCTTCTGAAAAACTAATTGTTTTAGAACCATCAAAATCTGCTTTTTCTGGATCACGTAAAATTCCCATAAGTACATTACCATCTTTAGAGCCTACGGTATTTCTTTCCCCCAAGAAAGGCTGGCACAAAATAAACACACCGATTATCCCTAAAACGATTGCTCCAATCAAGTTTGCTGTAAACTCTGAAATAAATAACGCAATCCAGTTCCCAAAAAATCCAGCTAATAAAGTAAATAAAAACCCAAAAAATGCGATGATAAAATTGTTGAACCACGAAATTCGAATTTTACGAATGCCATATGCAATCCCAACACCTGCATTATCTAAATTAGAAGCAATTCCAATTAAAAAAATTGAAAATAAACCTGCCGTACTCATAAACAGTCACCCCTTTTTCTCACTTTTCAATGCATCTTATGAAAATGTTGAGCAACTGTGCCTGTCTGTTTCATATACATGTAATAAATGCTCAACATTTTTTCAACAATAAAAAGGAGTGCCTTCGCTATGCCTAAAGAAAATCCAAATGAGCGGCTTAGTAAATTAATAAAAAAACTTTTAAAAGAACGTGCCCTATCTATGCGCCAACTCGGAATGCTTACAAATATTGATCCCGCAACAATCTCAAGAATTATGAATGGTAAACAACCGCCAAAACAAAAACATCTACAAAAATTTGCGGAATGTCTGCAAGTTCCACCCCAATTGTTATTTGATGAAATGTATCCGGATTCTCCTCACATTAATAAAGAAAAGATGGATATGTACACATCTCTTGATACAATTCAGCAAACTCTGCAATCTTCTAACTTATTCGATTTCGACTACACAACAACTCGTGTGAAACAAGAACTTGAAAACTATGAACGATATGCTCAAACAACAGAAGGTGAAAAGCGTATTCATGAAAGTTTCGCGAGCAAGTTAGAACAAATTGATAGTGCTGGTCCTTTCATTGAACAATTAACAGATATGTATCAACAATTTTGCAATGAAACTATTCCAAAAGAAGAGCGTGCAGTTCTTGGCGGCGCATTACTGTATTTCATTTTATCGACAGATATTATTCCCGACTATCTCTTTCCAATTGGCTATTTAGATGATGCAATTGCTGTTGAATTAGCAAAAGAGAAATTAATTGAACTAAAACGAAAGACATAGAAAAATAAAGAACTATTTCAGTTGTTTCTATTCAACTCTGAAATAGTTCACTAAAAAATCGTACAAGTATACATACCTGTACGATTTCAACATACTAATCTACTTCTTCGTATGACACCATTCATATATAAATGCTGTTATTACTTTTGTAAATTCGATTAACTGTTCCACTTCAACTTTCTCATTTATTGAATGAGCCTCTTCTAATGTACCTGGTCCGTAAATAACAGCTGGAATATGAAATTCACTAAACCAACCACCATCCGTTACCGTTGCAGACATATCTAAAATTGCATTTTTAGATAAAATTGATTCATGTACTGAGCTAAGTGTTTTTACAGCTGCATGTTCACTATCTACTTCTAAAGAAGGGAAAATTTCGCCACGATCCACAATCATTGATTCTCCGCCCCACTTAAATTGTGGTGGATTTTCACTTAGCCATGGATCAGCAGCTGCTACTTTCCCAATATATTCTTCAATTTCTTTTATTATTTGTTCATGCGTTTCATTTGGATAGAAGTGCACAGTTATCCACAATCGGCATTCATCTGCAATAAACGCCGCGTGTCTTCCACCTTCAATAACAGCTGGGTTTATTGTTGTTGTTCCAGATGGATAGCCTTCATATGTTTTCATAACCGCCCAATGACGCTCTAATTCTTGTAAGCTTTGCACAATTTTCATCATTTTTTCAATCGCACTTGCTCCAAATAAACGTCCGCCGGCATGAATCATTTGTCTACGTGTTGCATCATGAAACGTTTGCGGGCTTTTCACAGTAATCCATCCGGTGATTACGCCCCCCTGTCCTTGCATATGTAAATCACTTGTATCCACTACTACTGCAAAATCAGCATCGTAACCTCTTTTACAACATTGAAGCGTGCCCGCTTCTCCAACTTCTTCCCCAATTACTGATTGAAAGATTAAATCTCCAGGCAGTTCAATGCCTGCTTCTTGCAAAAGCTGAATAGCAAATAATGCTCCAGCTAATCCACCTTTCATATCAGCTGCACCGCGTCCAACTAACCAACCCTCTTTTATAAATGGCTCAAACGGATTTGTTTCCCACGCTTCCTCCGCTGACACTTCAGCTACATCCATATGCCCATTAATAATAAGACTTTTATGTGTTTCACTTTCTATGCCTTTTTTTATCCCAACAACGTTCGGGTCATTCGGATATACATCCCATTTATCAATGCTAAAATTTCGTTTTCTTAGAAACTCCGCAACAAATTCTTGCGCCTCATTTGTATTTCTCGCCGGTGGTGCAGGTGTTTCAAAACGAATTAATGTTTTTGTAAGTTCTAGCAATTCCTCTTTCCTTAAATCTATTTGTGTTAGCAACTGCGAAACTTCTGGATTCATCACTAAATTCCCCTTTGCATACGTAGTATGTTTCCAGCTTTATTTTCACAAAAAAAGAGACTGTTTACAATCTTACAGTCTCCAAATTACTCAATATTATAAACTTTCTACTTCTGTTGTATTTGTCTTTTCAGTATGTTCTACTTTCCGTGCCTTATTTCTTGTCGCACGGTAAAACAGTAAACAGACAATCATAAATGGGATACCACAATACAATGCCATTCTTTGTTCTGGAATAAAAGCCATACCAATGATTACCGTTACATTTAATACTAATGCAAGAAGTGGAACGAATGGGTACAATGGTGTTTTAAATTTCAAGTCCTTAACATCCCCGCCCTGCTTTACATATGTTCTTCGAGCCAATAAGTTAGACAAAGCGATAGACGCCCATACTAATATTGCCCCAAATCCAGCAATAGATAGTAGCCATAAATAAACTGTGTCTTCCGCATAAATGCCTGATAGCAATGAGAGACACCCTACAATCGTACTTACAATCAATGCATAAATAGGAACGCCGTTTTTAGATAACTTACCAAAAATCGGACTAATCATTCCTTGATTAGACATCGACCATAGCATACGAGAAGTTGCATATAATCCTGAATTTGCAACGGATAGTACCGCTGTAATAATAACGAAATTTATAATATCAGCTGCATAAGGAATACCAATTTTATCAAATACAACTACGAATGGACTTTCTATCACGCCTGCTTGCTGCCAAGGGAATAATCCCGCAAGAATGAAGATAGAGAGTACAAAGAACACAAGTATGCGCCAAACAGTATTATTAATTGCCTTCGGGATTGTTTTCTCTGGATTTTCACTCTCTCCAGCTGCAATACCAACTAGTTCCGTTCCTTGGAAGGAAAAATTAACTGCAATCATCGTAATTAAAATAGCTGATAAACCATTCGGAAACAGTCCACCGTAATCAGTAAAGCTAGAGAACATCGGTGCCGGTTCATTTCCTTTCATATCTAGAAAACCAAACATTGCTGCCCCGCCCAAAATAATAAATGCAATGATTGTAATTACTTTAATACTCGCAAACCAAAATTCCACTTCCGCAAAACTTCTTGAAGATAACGCATTAATAGCAAAGAGGAGCACCGCAAACACTACACACCAAATCCATGACGGTACATCAGGAAACCATCGTTTCATTAAAATACTAACTGCAATTAATTCAATGCCTATCGTAGCGGACCAGTTTAACCACGACATCCATCCGACTACATAACCCGCCGCAGGGGAAATGTGCTTTGTAGCATACGTTTGATAAGATCCTGCGTCAGGCATCGCAACAGCTAACTCTCCTAGACAGAGCATCGTTAAGTACATAACAAATCCTCCGACAAGATATGCTACAATCGCTCCTCCAGGTCCAGCTTCATGAATTGTATAGCCAGATCCTAAAAAAAGACCCGTACCAATAACGCCTCCAAGTGCAATCATAAATATGTGCCTACTTTTCAATTCCCTTTTTAATCCTTGATTTTGATCCATCATATAAATCCCCCCTTTTCACTTTGCAAATCTATTCAATGTAAGCGTTTTTAAATTTTTTATAGTAAAAATAATGATTTAAAAGAGCAAAAATACATATCACTTCTATTAATCACTTCCTGTTACTAAAAGGTCATCCCTCACTGTTATTAATAATTTTTGATCAGCGATGGCTTGTCCCTCTACTACTTCTAATGATTCGATATATCCACTGATTCCTATCTTAATTTCTACTTTCTGTTTATCTATTGTTTCAATGAGCGCTAATTTCTCCCACTCGTATACGTAAGAACTTTTTGTAACAAATAACTTCTCTACTTTCCCGTAACAAGGGCTATACACGCCTTCTATAACCGTCTTCACTTTATAAACTCCTCCTTCTTATTAATTGACACTGGAACGTTGCAGATTCTGTAAAGATTCCTACTCTCCCCTCTAGAGATTTTGAATATTATTTATGCAAAATACGTACCAATCTCTAATTCGCATATAAAATAAGAGTTTTGTACAAAAAAATCTGCATAACCGCAAAATTTTTCTATCATTTTAAAAGTTTTAAAAGAAAAATAGCAAAAAAATTTTGCGATTTTATGAGAATTTTAATAAAATTATAAAAAGTCAGTCTTCATAGGGTGAAACGAGGAGAAGATGATACATGCATACAGAAGAAATTAATTTCAAACAAATTATTGAAATGAATATGCTATATGAGACTTTACTCAATGAACTCGATATCGGGATTCATATTATTAATGAGGAAAGTAAAACAATTATCTATAACCGTAAAATGATGGAAATTGAATCAATGGATCGCTTAGATGTACTACATAAAAGTCCTTTAGAGGTATTTGCATTTGAAGAAAATAAAAATAGTACTCTCATAGAGGCATTAAAACTCGGAAAAACAAACAAAAATATAAAGCAAACGTATTTTAACAATAAAGGGCAAGAAATTACGACGATTAATGATACTTTCCCTATAATAGAGAATGGAAAAATTAAGGGCGCTATTGAAATATCAAAAGAGATAAGTCACTTAAAACAAACAGCAAGAATGGGCTCTTCTCGAAAACAAAATACTAAATTTACCTTTGATCACATAATTGGTGATTCTGGAGCCATTCAATCAATCATTGCGGAAGGAAAGAGAGTCATTCGTACATCCTCATCCATACTTCTCGTAGGAGAGACTGGGACTGGTAAAGAACTATTTGCACAAAGCATCCATAATGAAAGTCAGCGTTCAACAAAACCGTTTATTTCACAAAACTGTGCCGCTATACCTGATACCCTAATGGAAAGCTTATTATTTGGTACGAATCGAGGTGCCTTTACAGGAGCAATAGATAAACCTGGTTTATTTGAAGAAGCAAACGGAGGTACTTTGTTATTAGATGAAATCAACTCATTAAGTCCAACACTTCAGGCTAAATTATTGCGAGCTATACAAGAAAAAACAATACGAAGAATCGGAGGTACACAAGAAAAAGAGATTGATGTTCGTATTATTGCAACTATCAACGAAGATCCCTTCAAAGCCATTACACACGATCGATTAAGAGAAGACTTATATTACCGATTAAGCGTCGTTACTTTATGTCTTCCGCCTTTACGGGAACGAAAAGAAGATATTCCAGCTCTTGTTCATCACTTTATCGAAAAGTACAATATTCAATTCGGTCTCAATGTAACAGATGTAGATGTAAATACACGAGAATTCTTTTATGCATACGATTGGCCTGGAAACGTACGGGAGTTGGAACATATCATTGAAGGTTCAATGAACTTAATAGAGGATGAAAATATTATTACAGCGTTTCATATGCCCACTCGCTTTCGCGAACGAATAAAAAAGGAATTCAATCTGCAGCCTTCACTAACTGATCACAATACTGATGCACCTAAAACTTTAAAGCGCACAATAGAAGAAATGGAAAAGAACTACATCAATCAAATTTTGAAAGAGTATCACGGTAATATTTCACAAGCTGCAAAGTTTTTAGGATTAAGTAGGCAAAATTTACAATATCGAATAAAAAAACTGCATTTACACACTTAAAATGAACCTTTCTTATAGCGTTATAAATTGGTAAAATATGCTACAATAAACATATAACATACTAGAGAGGAACGATATATATGAGTAATGATAACAAGTTAAATCTATTACAATACTTATACTTTTTCCCTGCTATTCTATGTATGATTTTATTCATTAATACTGATACGAGCAGCTTTCCTTACGCAAAACTATTAGGAACAATTAGCGGCTCTTTTGCGGCTATTATGCTTGCTGCTTTTTGGAATTTGAAGCTACGTATGAAAAACGAGAAATCTTCTTAATTCCAAAATAATAAAAAAATCGAGCCTAATCAGCTCGATTTTTACTTATTATTAAAATTCAACATTCTCCAAGTACAACCCACTCGCCTCAGCAAGGCAATTAATTTGATTACGTTGTTTCGCTTCTAAAATGTTTGGAATTGCTTTCGCATCTAATTGTCCTAATCCAACTTCAATTAATGCCCCAACAATTTTTCGCACCATGTTATGAAGGAATCCGTTACCACTTACTCTAATTTGTACAAATCCAGCCTCTTCCATCACTTCAAGTGAATATACTTCTCGAACCATAGACTTTTTCTTTGATTTCGCATTTGAAAAAGCAGTAAAGTCATGTGAACCAACTAAATGTTTCGCAGCTTCTTTCATGCTTTTCACATTTAATTTTTTATTCACATGCATGCTGTATTTACGCATAAATGGATTCGTATGCTCTTCGTTCCAAATCTTATAAAGATATGTTTTTGCTTTAGAATTGTAACGAGCATGGAAGCGATCTTGTACTTCTTCTACATTCGTAATGCTAATATCATTTGGTAAATGTTGATTTAAATATTTTTTCACTTTATGTTCCACTAACTTCTCATCACTTTGAAAGTTAGCGACTTGATTCAAAGCATGTACACCAGCGTCTGTTCTACTACAGCCGATAATTTCAGTTTCTTTCCCGACCATTTCAGATATAACACTCTCAATTTTACCTTGAATCGTATTATCGTTATTACCGAGACGTTGCCATCCTTTAAAGCGAGCACCATCGTATTGGATCGTTAATTTATAATTGTGCATATTATTCTCCTTCATAGAAAATATTCCCTCATATCGTGAGGGAATATGAATAAACTCTACTTTCTAACAAGCTTCACTACATTTTCTACATGCGCTGTATGTGGGAACATATCAACTGGTTGCACATATTCCACCTCATAACTCTTCATTAACGCTTGTACATCACGTGCTAATGAAGAAGGATTACAAGATACATAAACAACTTGTTTCGGTTTCACCTTTAAAATTGTTTCCAATAATTTATCATCGCAACCTGTACGAGGTGGATCGACAACAATTACATCAGGACGCCATCCTTCTTTTACCCATTTCGGTAACCATTGTTCAGCTTTCCCTGCTTCATATTTCGTATTTGTGAATCCGTGGCGCTTCGCATTTTTTCTTGCGTCTGCAATCGCTTCTGGAATTACATCCATACCACGTACTTCTGCTGCATCATTCGCAAGCCAAAGACCGATTGTACCAACACCACAATACGCATCTACAATTTTCTCATTGCCTGTTAAAGCAGCTGCTTTTTTCGCTTCATCATATAAAACAACCGTTTGTTCTGGATTTAGCTGGAAGAATGCACGTGCTGATAATTCAAATGATAAATCACCAAGTGTTTCTTGAATTACTTCTTTTCCAGCTAATTTAAATGTTTTATCACCGAAAATAACAGATGTTTTACGCCAGTTTACATTTTGCATAATTGATTTAACAGCTGGCATCTGTTTTTGTACTTCTGCAATAAATTGTTCTTTATTTGGCAACTCTTCTTTTGTTGTAATAAGTGTAACTTGCACTTCCCCTGTTTGAACTGCAGTACGTGTTACAATTGTGCGTACTAAACCTTTTTGTTTTTTCTCATTGTAAATAGAAACATTTAATTTTTCTAATATACGTCTCACAACTTTTGTCGCTTCATTCGTTGCTTTATGTTGAATCATACAATGTGCAATATCAATTAACTGATGTGAATTTTGTTTATATAGCCCTGTAATAACCTTCTCGTCTTTACGCCCTACTTGTAATTGGCTCTTATTACGATAATGCCATGGATTTTCCATACCAAGCGTCGGACGAATTTTCTCTTCCAAACTGTTATTCATATACTTCTCAAATGCTTGTACAACGATATCACGCTTTTGATTTAATTGCTCTTTATAATCTAAATGTTGTAGCTGACAGCCACCACACTCCTCGTATACTGGACATGGTGCTTTCACACGATGTGGTGAAGCTTTACGAACTTTTTTCACTTTCGCTTCAGCGAAGCCACGCTGAATTTTCGTTGTTTCAGCAACAACTTCTTCTCCTGGTAATGCTCCTGGAATGAAAACAACTTGTCTCTTAAAATAACCAACGCCTTCTCCGTTAATCCCAAGACGTTTAATTGTCACAGGAAATGTTTGACCAACTTCCAACTTACTCTCATGTTGTTTTTGTATCATTATTACACCTCTACTCTATACTTTTCCATAAATATAACGCTGCATAACTGCAGTATGGTTCACATTCTTGTTTCACGTTTTCTAAAAACGCATCACTCGGTTTATCATCTAATTGAAATACACCTTGTACTGCACGCTGAATCCCGATGTCTGCTTTCGGAAACATATTTTTTCGTCCAAGCCCAAACATTAAAAAGTTTTGCACTGTCCATGCACCAATCCCCCTAATTGGTAACAATTGTGCTGCAACCCCTTCTTCGGTTTCGTTTTCTATTCTAGTTAAATCTAACTTACCACCTATAATACACTTTGCTAATCCTACCATATATTCAGCTTTTCGCTGACTAAATTTTTGCTCTCTCAATTCTTCAATTGAAATATTTGCTACTATTTCTGGAGTAGGGAAAAAGAATACACCGTTCTTCTCTGTTCCATATCGTTTTACAAATTGCTCTGTCAGCACAGTAGCAAATTTCAAATTTATTTGTTGATGAATAATACAGCGAAGTAAACATGCAAAATAATCGAATTCTAAAATAATTGGAGTATAAGCATATGTTTCAAATAGTGGACGTAATGATGTGTTTAAAAAATGATTTTGTATATCTTGAAACGAATCATTCCAATGAAAAATGGCCTTCATTCGTTTCATTACTTTCTCTGGATCTCCTGTCTGACTAGAAATCCAAAATTGTGGATTTTGCACAGTACCAATCCCTTGCAAGCGGACAACAATCTGTTCCTCATCTATACAAAGCGGGACATACATGACTTTCTCATCTAATTGAATGACGTTTAGTGGATCAAAAGATAAACGCTTTAACACTTCTTCAAAATGGTACGGATACTCTAGCGTAACATGTTCGCTCCACATACGTTTCCCCATCCTTTTTACACATCATTATAGCATGAGAAAACCGCAAGCATACATGCTTACGGTTGATTGCCTTTTACTAAGTCATCTAGACTTTTAAAATCATACCCTTTCTCGCGCAAATCATCAATGATTTTTGCAAGTGCTTCTGCATTATCTTTTGATATTGCATGAAGTAATAAAATAGATCCTGGATGAATCATCGTCATTACATTATTATGCGCATATTGCCATCCTCTTTGCTGATCCACTTTCCAATCTAGAAATGCGAGTGACCAAAATACATTATAATAGCCCATTTCTTTCGTAAGAGCTAATGTTCTTTCACTAAACACGCCTCGCGGAGGGCGTACATATTTCACTTCTTTTTGTCCAGTTACTTTTTTAATTTCTTCTGTTACACTCGTTAATTCTTCACGAAGTCTCTCATCATTTACCGCTGTGAAATCAGGATGACTCCACGAATGATTTCCAATAATGTGTCCTTCATTCTTCATTCTTAATAGCAAATCTTTTTGCGTTTTAATATAATGCCCTGTTACAAAGAAAGTTGCTGGTACTTTTTTCTCTTTTAATACATCTAAAATTTGGCCTGTGTATCCATTCTCATATCCATTATCGAACGTTAAATAAATATCTTTTTTCTTTGTATCCCCTAAATAAAATCCGCCATTTTTTTGTAGTAAATCTGTATATAATTTCCCTGCATCTGGTACTGTTTCATTTTTAGGACGTGGGATTCCCCAGTTATGTGGAGTATTTGTATAAGCCAATGCCGAAACTGGAACAAGTGCCATCATAATTGAAAAAATGAGACCTATATATAACCATTTATATTTCATAAATAGTCTCCTTTCCATATATAATCGTACCTGTAGTTTCTGTTGCTGTGCATTCTTTCATGCTGAACATGTTTTTCTATATATACCAAAAAATGCATCTCGAATCATTCGAGATGCATTTTTTTTACTTAAATACTGGTTCTTTAAAGCTCGCTAATTTTTCAAGTGATGTTTTATCAACATCTGCATGTAAGCTATTACCATGAGAGTCCATCGTTACAACTGCTTTAAACCCATCGATACGTAAATGCCACATTGCTTCTGGAATACCGAACTGTAAGAAATCAACATCTTTCACTTCTTTAATACATTCTGCATAATATTGCGCGGCACCGCCAATTGCATTTAAATATACGCCGCCATGTTCTTCCAATGCTGCTAATGTTTTTGCACCCATTCCGCCTTTACCAATTACAGCACGAATACCGAACTTCTTCATAATATCGCCTTGATATGGTTCTTCACGAATACTTGTCGTTGGACCTGCCGCTTTAATTTGCCAGTTGTCATTTTCATCTTTTACTACAACTGGACCACAATGATAAATAATTTGTCCATTTAAATCTACAGGACAATCGTTATCCATTAAATGCTTATGAATTGCGTCACGACCTGTATACATCATGCCATTAATCGTTACAACATCACCAACACGAAGTTCACGAATTTGCTCTTCTGTAATTGGGGCTTGCAATACAATCTCACGTTGCTCTGTTTTTTCTTGTACTTCTTGCTGAAGTGTATCTTCACCTTCTTGATATAGCCAATCCATAATTTCTCCTGTTTGAGGATGGATTTTCACACCTAGGCGACGATATGCCCAGCAATTATATGCAACAGATACATAGAAGCTAGCTGGCAGACGGTTATATACGCCAATTTTACAACCAAGTAAAGTTGTTTCTCCGCCGAATCCCATCGTACCAATACCAAGCTTATTTGCATTTTCTAATACGTACTCTTCAAGCTGTTTTAACTCTGGTACTGGATTGATGTCATCTAATGTACGGAATAATTGATTTTTTGCTAATTCGTAACCTGATGTGCGGTCTCCCCCGATACCGACGCCGATTACACCTGCACTACATCCTTGACCTTGCGCTTGATATACTGCATGAAGAAGACATTTACGAATCCCTTCTAAATCACGTCCTGCGCGTCCAAGTCCTTCTAATTCACACGGTAGGCTATACTGAATATTTTTATTCTCACAGCCACCGCCCTTTAAAATTAAACGTGCATCAATATAATCTTTTTCCCATTGCTCAAACTTAATAACAGGTGTACCTGGTCCTAAGTTATTTCCACTATTGTCACCAAAAAGAGAATCAACAGAGTTTGGACGAAGTTTACCATCTTTTGTCGCCCGCTCAAGCGCACTATAGATAGCTTCCTTCAGTTTTAGTTGATTCACACCAACTGGTGTATAAATTTTAAATGTTGGCATCCCTGTATCTTGGCAAATAGGCGAGATATTATCATCAGCCATTTTAATATTATTCGTAATTGTGCCAAGTGCCATCGCTGAACGAGTCCCTGCGTTTTCTCGTTCTTTCGCTTGTTGAATCGCACGACGAACATCTTTCGGTAAATTCGTTGACGTTTCAACAATTAGTTGATACATGCTTTCTTGAAGCTTTTCCATTGTTACTTCCCCCTCAATTGTGAACGCTACCAAAACGTTATGAGATGAAAATTCCATTGTTATACTCTTCAGCTTTTTATTTATTTCATGCTATTAAAGGATAAATGAAATTTTTCACAACTTGATTATACCTTTTTTTCTACCGTCCTTCTATTATCCGTACAGAAAAAGGCTACCAATTTTGTATTGGCAGCCTTTTTAATATATTATTCGTCTTTTTTAAATTGCTCACATTTTAATTCTAGTTCATCTAACATCGCAAGAAGACGATCCACATCTTCTAACTCTACTTCTTCAGGTTCAATTGTATCAATTACTTCAATGAACATATTTAAACGTTCTTTTAAATATACTAATTGTGTATCTTTATCTTGAATTGCTTTTCCCATGAAGGCACTCTCCTTTTAATTCGAGTTGCTTTTATTATACCGCAAAAATGATTGCTATGGGGATGAAATTTCATCAATTTTGTCACGGTCATCCGCTATAATGTAAGCCTTCTCTCTTTTTCCGCTAAAAAGTTTCACTTTATAAAAAGTACATATTCTTCTATTATAGAGAATGGACAAATTGTTATTTCAATAGTCAAAGGAGTATTTCATATGACGATATCACAAAAAATGAAGCCGATTACTCCTTCTTACGATCCATGGGAAGCGTATATGGACCTTGAAGAGTACGGCAAACTACTATTAACAAACGTTGAGTTTACAACGACGACGTTATGCAATATGCGTTGCGAGCATTGCGCTGTTGGTTACACATTACAGCCGAAAGATCCAAATCCGCTTCCGATGGAGCTTTTATTAAAACGATTAGATGAGATTCCTCATTTACGTTCTTTAAGTATTACTGGCGGAGAACCTATGCTTTCAAAGAAATCCGTCGATAACTATGTAACACCACTCTTAAAATACGCCCATGAACGAGGCGTTCGCACTCAAATCAATTCAAACTTAACTATAGATTTAGCACGTTACGAACAAATTATTCCTTATTTAGACGTACTGCACATTTCTCATAACTGGGGAACGATTGATGATTTTGTTGAAGGCGGATTTGCAATGATGGAGCGTAAACCTACTTATGAACAGCGTGCAAAATTATTTGAACGAATGATTACAAATAGTAAAGCTCTATCAGATGCTGGTGTACTCGTATCAGCCGAAACGATGCTGAATAAACGAACTCTACCACACATTGAACATATTCATCGTCAAATCGTTGAGGAAATGGGATGTAAACGTCATGAGGTTCATCCAATGTATCCAAGTGATTTCGCGAGTAATCTAGAGATTTTAACAAAAGCTGAAATTCGTGATGCAATTGAGCATTTACTAGAAATTCGCGATGAAAATGTATGGATGTTATTTGGAACTTTACCTTTCTATGCCTGCAGTGATGACGAACGAGATATTGCCACATTTAAAAAATTACAACAGAGCAAAAATGTAACAGTTCGTAACGATCCAGATGGCCGTTCTCGTTTAAACGTCAATATTTTTGATGGAAATATTATCGTAACTGATTTCGGTGACGTGCCACTTCTAGGTAACGTACAAACAAACACATTACAAGAAGCATACGACAAATGGAGCGCTTCAAAAACAGCAAAATCATTAAGCTGTCACTGTCCTGCAGTAAAATGTCTTGGACCGAATGTTCTTGTAAAAAACAGCTATTATCCGACAGAAGATTTCTTATCCAAAACAGCAAATATTACATTATAAAAAAACGTCAGCTTATAAGCTGACGTTTTTCACGTTATTGCGAGTGAGAAGATGAAATGAATTTAAAATATAAATGATCATGAATTGGAATTGCCGCTCCAATTCCTTGCGAAGTAATATTTTTCACAACAAGCCTTTTTTGATTTCCCTTTAATACAAGATATACTTCTCCGAATGTTACTTTCCCTTTTTCATTTACTGCTGGTGTATACGCATATAAATATCCAAGTTGACTCGGACTAATATTATACACACGCTCATGTCCTGTACCATAACCAATGGTCGTTTTAAATGAAAGCGGCAATTGTACCTTTTCAAGTGCTTTTAAAAGCATCATTTTTTTCACATCTGCAGCGTCTTTCATATCTGCTGTTAAATCGCCTTCAACCGTCTTTTGCGTTTCTTGCTTATAGCGTAGCGGATATAGGCGATCTCCTCCTCGATTATCATACACATTGCGATTTACTTGTTTATATTCCCAATTAATTGATGTATCTATCGATTCATAATTTAATGCCCATTGCCCTAAATAAATTTTTGCCCTGTACCCTACAGCAAGTGGTGCATTTGAAATTGTCGTTTCATTAAACATTCGAATTAAGTCTGGGTTTTCAATTTTAATATTTGCTGTTTTCAATAGTTCTTGAGCAAACTTACTCGGCTGCAAACGCGGTAAATCTTGTGCATCATTTGGAAACGTATTGTCTTTAGAAATATTTAAAACAGATGAAGGCATTTTTGTTTCTACCGTTGTCTTTGCAAAACTCATGTTAGGAAATAATAGAATAAACGAGACCATAGTTGAAAGACATATGCTGTATACTCGTTTCACCTGTCTGGCTCCTTCCTACGTAAAGGTATATATACTACTTTGTTTATTGTTTTCTCTGGGTACAATTGTTATGCCTATTTTTCATAATAAATAAAAACCAATTCCCATAATGACATATGCCGCCAATAAAGTGCCTCCTTCAAACCAGTTTGTATCTCCATCATTTGAAATCGCTATCGTTAAGAAAACAGCTGTAATCATAGAAACAAGTTCTGGTATCGTAAATACTAAAGGCATTTTTTGTGCAAAAAGCATCGAAAGAAGTACTAACACAGGAGCAACAAACATGGCAATTTGTAATGTAGAACCGACTGCAATCTCAACTGCAATATTTACTTTATTTTTATACGCCATAATAATTGCAGATGCATGTTCTGCTGCATTCCCAACAATTGCGACGATAATAACCCCTATGAATAGCTCTGACCAACCAAATGATTTTGCAACTGTCTCAAATGTATGCACGAGCGCCTCTGACACATAAGCTACCGCAATTGTTGCTATCGCTAAAATGAGTAGTGCTTTCCCTTTCGACCACTCTGGTTCTTCCTCATGAGCGACTTCATCACTTTTATGCTGATATACACCACGGTGCGTAACTAACTTAAATAGCAATGCAGCAAGGTACATAATAATCATAATGATCGAGACACCGATACTTAATTGATACGTCTTTCCAACGTCCATCTTCATTGAAAAAATCTCTGGAATAACAAATGCTACGACAACGGCAAAGATTAATAAAGCTGAATTATGCCTTGCATCATACACATTAAAACTTTGTCTTTTGTATTTAAGCCCTCCCACAAAGAAGGATAGCCCTCCTACTAATAATAAATTTCCAAGTACAGAACCCGTTAAAGAAGCTAACACCACCTCAATTAATCCTGCTTGAAGTGCAAAAATTGAAATGATTAGTTCAACAGCATTACCGAAAGTAGCATTTAATAATCCACCTATTCTAGGACCAGATACAATTGCCAAACTTTCTGTCGCTCTCCCCATAAAACCCGCTAACGCGATAATCGTAATACAATACACAGCGAACATAATTGTTTGAGGCCAATGAAGTGTTTTCCCAAGTACAGACAGTGGTACACCTATAAGCGCCACTATAAGAAATATTTTATTAAACATGCTTTTCATCCTTCCATCGTATGTATTTCTCCTCGATATTATTATTATTCTTCTCCTAACTTGTCCGATTTCATCACAATTGCGTTTAAAAAATCGAATTGAAGAAAACAGTATGAAAGATATTTAAATTATCTTGTTTAAACAGACAGAATTATAAATTGTGAAAAGGGGTTAAAATTATGCACTTAAAAGAAAAAATCGCAACTATTATTCAAGGTCAACGTACTGGTGTATTATCTACAGTACGAAATGAGAAACCTCATAGCGCCTTTATGATGTTTTTCCATGAAGATTTTGTACTGTATGTTGCAACAGATCGACAATCAAAAAAGATAACAGATATCGAAAACAATCCAAATGTACATGTACTACTTGGTCGTGAAGGAAAAAAATTAGATGAAGATTATATTGAAGTAGAAGGCTTAGCTTCCATCGAGGAAGACTCCACATTAAAAAACAAGTTTTGGAATAATGGCTTAAAGCGTTGGTTACTCGGTCCTGAAGACCCTAATTATGTACTAATTAAAATCAATCCCGATACAATTTATTACATCGATGGTGCCGGTACGACGGAGCCCGAGTTTTTACGACTATAAAATAAAACAAGCCCCCTTTAGGTGGGCTTGTTTTGTCGAAAAGTTCTTCTGAAAAAAACAATAAAATAGGTGGAACTTTCTAAAGATTCTGTTATATAATAGCAGTAACTTAAATAAACTGTATTAAAACAGATTGAGAGGAGAAATAAAATTGATGAAAAGAGAAGAACGCAAAAACATGATTGAGTTTATCGAAAAGAAAAAGGGGATTGAACGTGACGAATTATTATTTATGACGGACGATGAAGTAGAGCATATTTATAATGTAACGTACTTTTTATATGAAGAAATTGCAGAGTAGTATAATAATCCCCACCTTATGAAAAATATAAGGTGGGGATTATTTCGTTATCTATCCAGCTCTTTGCGAGGTGGTAAAACCCCATTCACTTTATACGTGAGAATGATTTTCATGTATAATAATGTACGATTGGAGGAATTTTACTATGAGTTCTTGGCTATTATTCGCACTACTATCAGCAGTTACCGCTGCCCTCGTATCTATTTTTGGAAAGATTGGTTTAGATGGAATCGATGCCAATGTTGCGACGACGGTTCGTTCTATTATTATGGCCTTATTTATGGTCGGAGTTATTATTATACAAGGTAAATTTCAAAATATCGGGGATGTTCTCTTAAATAAAAAAGCACTGCTATTTATCACATTAAGTGGGGTTGCAGGTGCTTCGTCATGGTTATTTTATTTTCTCGCCTTAAAAACAGGAAAGGTTTCTCAAGTAGCCCCTGTCGATAAATTAAGTGTAGTGTTTTCTATTATTCTCGCGATGATTATACTCGGTGAAAAGTTAAACTTTATGACCGGTATTGGTGTAATCTTCATTACAGCTGGTGTACTATTTATTGCTTTCAGCTAAAAAACCGCTATTAGCGGTTTTTCTTTTTCTTTATGTAAAACCATACAATACATGTAACAACTGCCGAAATGAGTAAAATCCATATTCCATAATGATGTAAACTATACTCAACGAAACGCCACTTCTCTCCTAACTTCCAACCAAGCCCGATAAAAACACTTATCCAAATGAGTGCACCACCGTAAGCATACAAACAAAAACGCCAAAGTGTTAAATTCGAAACCCCAGCAAAATATGCTGTTAAATGACGGACTCCTGGTATAAAATAACCAATCATTAAAAGAAATGGGCCGTATTTTTCAAATAAAACATGTGTTTTTTCAATGTGATGTTCTTTAATTCTAATTTTTGGTCCATATTTTTTTAAAACAGGAAGACCTAGTTTTAAACCTAATATGTAGCTTAATGTAATACCTAACATTGCACCAGCCATCCCACTTAGAAAAGCAGCAGTTCCTGACATAACTCCTTTTGAAACATTATAACCAACAAAGGTCAATAAAAACTCGTCTGGTATCGGTAATCCTACAATCCCACCAGCCAAAGCTATAATAATTCCAAAATACCCATAATGTGCGATTAACTCGCCAATATGTTGTTCCATTCGGAAGACACATCCTATGCACGATCGTTATTCCACATTGTGCCCTTTCTATCTTTAAGACAAACATGGTATACATATTCACTATACATTGTTTTTATAATGAACTCTACTTCTATTCATCTCTTTAAATGAGATAAAAAACGACTTTAATCAGTGAGAGTTTTGTTCATCTCCACTACTTAGTAGCTCCCACGAATCGAGCTGTTACGGACAGCCCAATTCCGACTTTATTCCCTTGTATTCACCTAATTTTGAGATGAAATTCTTACTACTTGCAAACAGCAGGATTAAAAAATAAAAATTCATATGCTTGTTTTTTTGTTACAATAAAGGAAAGTTACTTTTCGCAACGGTTTAACTCTCAGGAAAAATGATATATCTAGCAAAAACATAGTTTGGTCTATATAATGCAACTTCTACCTATAAAAAAACATGCGCCCTTTAACATACAACATCATTTTTCTAAATTATACAGGGGGAACGAACATGACCATTGAAAATCAATTTATCCAAAAGGTTTACTATAAAACATTTTTAACAGCAGAAACTTCTACTCCAGTATCGGAAGTACTTGGTGAAGCATATATAAATGAATCAAAAAATGAATTCTCAAACATTGCTAATGTCCGCTTTGCTCAAGGTGAATTTTATTACCAAAATAAAGACTTTGAAGCAGCCATATTTAAGTGGGACAAAGTAAATAACGAGCTTGCACTTTGGGCAACCAAAAATATTGCAGACGCTTATTTTGAACTAGGCTTCTTACCAAAAGCAGAAGAAATGTATCAATCTATTCAAACAGAAGATACGACTCTTACGATGGAAGTTTCCCTGCAACTCCTTTCTCTTTATATCGAACAAGATCGTTTAGGCCTAGCATTTAAAACCATTAGTGAGGCTGTTGCATTTCAACCTGACTATCCAAATATTACTGCCATTGCTCGCTCTTTCTATGAAAAACAGGAAGATTGGAATAATGCTATAGAGCTTGCAGTTCAAGAAGGAATTCGAACAAACTCATTACACTGGTTCGATACTTTAATTAATTATGTGAATCAAGGGTTTACGAAACAAATTAAACCAGAATATTTTTATGAGTCTTTAAAAGCTCTATATACAATTGATCAAGTACAATTTAAAGAACTTGTTATTACCCTTTGGAATAGCTACCAAGATGACACGTTGTATCTACCGTGGATTCAAACGATAAATCACTTATTCTTACATATTGAAACAGATAATAATGATGATTGGTCTGAAATTTCCTCTCGCTACCAAGAGACATACTTTGCATTAATTACTGGTGAGCATTTTATGCATGAATTACAAGGACTTGTACCAGATTTATTAACAAATTGGTTTAGCTTAACGAAAACAAAAGAGTCTCTAATTGTCACTGCGGCAGTGTTAGCATGGAATGAAGTTTCACCTACAACTTTAGAATCATTACTCGTAAAAAGTGCTGGCGCTTTACTTTCTAATTCATCCGCTGAAGAGAATGTAAATATGGAAACCGTTTCTCACTTATTCGAAACAATTGCTGTTTGGGCCGAGAAAAATGATGTAGATTTAAGCCATCAATTTACGCTACTCGTCCATGAACTATGCGATTTAAATGTTACACAACTACTAATAGCGGGCACTAGTGACCATGATAAAGCATCATTCGTCAATTCCATATTAGGAGAGAATATCTTAACTGAGACTTTAACAACTCCTATTCTATTTAAAGACGATAGCCAAACTGAAATAACAGAATTCAATGAGTTAGATGTACGAAATATACCGAACTTTGATGAGCTCCATCAAATAATGGCTACATCTTCCCAGTTAGAACTTGATAAAAAATGCATAGAAATTAAGCTACCAAGTAGATTTTTAAGAAAAAATAAGTTTGCATTTCTTGTTACACCATCTATTCAGGGGCAATTGGATAAAAATAGCTCCTATTTTGAATACTTACAAGCAGCAGATAGCCTCCTTTACGTATTGAATTCCGCTTCACCATTACATGGTGAAGAACTTGATACATTACTTTATTTACGTGAACAGGTGCCAAACTTAAAAATTCACTTCGTATTACATACGAATAATACGACTACTAATGAAAAACTAATTAGTAAACTTAAAGTTCATTTCCCAAATGCAAAACTCTTCCCATACTCTCCTTCACAAGAGAGTAGCCAGCAACTTGGGGATGTAACAGAATCTGTTCTCTCTAATCTTGCAAAACGCAATATGGAACAAGAACGTATAGAAAAACTAATATGGTTTACTCAAAAGACAATCACATACCTTGTGAATGAACGTGTGGAATTAGAAAATACATTAGTGAAAGCAGTACGCTGGAATAAGCATATCTCAGTAAAACTGAATGGATTTATTAACAATCTTACTGCTCTTGAAAAAGATAAAATTCGTTCGATTACAGAATCCTATCTATTAACGAAAGAAGAAATTACACGAGATATACATTCTCAAATCCCTGAATTATTACAGAGTTGCTCTGATCTTGTTCAAGAAGATAGTGATTTTAAATTAGTTCATGAAGAATTAAATACGGCAATGAACGAACGAATTCAAAAACATGTGCAACAAGTCCTTCTTCCTAAATTTACTGGGTCTATTCAAGAATGGATTGAAACAGCTCATAATGAATTTATTCAAGCACAAGCTTATTTAGATGAAATGAGCGAAACTTTCAATAAACTCTATAAAGAAGAACGTATGAAACTTCCTTGTGATTTCAAATTATTAGATGATTGGAATCGAGATGTTGTACGAATGACAAATCGAATTACAGTAACGGACATCAATATTTTATTACGCTTTACACCGACACAGTTTTTCTTAAAAAGTGCTGGAAAACTATTTGGTAATATGCAGAAAAACCAATCTATGCTCGCAAACAAATATAAACAATATATTGAAACAGAGGATTATACAGAAATTGCTCAAGCAATTTCAAAACAATTCTTCCTTCAATTTGAAGTATTTGAAGGGGCATTAGAACGTGATATCATGATGTTCTTTAAAGATCCACTTAGTATATTGAAACAAAATGTGGAAACAGCTCATCTTGAGATTGAAGCAGACGAACAAACATTGGCAACACTAAGAAGCAATCCAGAAACGTATCATGATCCTTTAGCATTATTTAAACTACAATTGCTACAACATAAGTTCGTTTTAAGTACTACTAAGAAACATGAACATGTCGTTGTATCCAACGAATCTCCTACTATTTAACAAAAAAAACCAAGCAAACTGCAATTTGCTTGGTTTTTTACTTTAATTTATTATTTTCATATGTTCAAATGGATAATAGATAGCTGCTAACTTTCCTAATACATCCGCTCTATCAATAAGCCCTAAACCATTCCTACTATCTCTGCTTATTAAGCGATTATCTCCCATAACAAAAATCTTATTTTTAGGAACTGTAATCGGTCCAAAGTCCTCTGTTAAATTCATAAGTTTTTTTTCCGCTTGTTTTTTATTACTATGTAAATACTCTTCATTTTTCACTTCATGATTCACATATAATTGATCGTTTCTCATCTCAATTATATCTCCAGGTAAGCCAATCACTCTTTTCACATAAAAATTATCTGTCTTCACAACAATAATATCTTCCCTTTCATAGCTTTCAAATTGTTTTGCTAACTTATTAACAATCACCTTATCCCCATCTTGTAGCGTTGGCCTCATAGATGCTCCTTTTACAGTCGTAGGAAAAAACACAAAAATTTTCGCCAAAAATACCAATAAACATGCAATTGCAATTGTTCCAAAGAATTCGCGCCAACGTTTTTTCTTTTGCATCATTCCACCATCTCATCATCTTTTTACTTTTATTATAAGTACTTCAACTAATAAATTTCCATAAAATTCTGAATTATATAATCATAATATTACAAATTTAAAAATAATAATATTCAAGAATGTATTATTCTGATATACTATAGCTTGCATTTATTCTATGTTTATGTACTTAGGAGGATTTTTTCTATGAAAGTTATGCTTAAAAATGAAAATACCGGCCAAATTAAACAAGCAAAAATTGGTTTTAGTTGGACTGTATTTTTCTTTGGTTTTTTCCCTGCTATATTCCGTGGAGACTGGAAATGGTTTCTAATCATTTTAGTCGCTGGCATGTTTACATTCGGATTCTCTAACCTAGTATTCTGCTTCATTTACAACAAACTTTACATCAATGATTTATTATCTAAAGGTTATAAAGCAGCTGATGAATATAGTCTTTCTGCTCTACAACAAAAAAATATAGTAGCATAGTAATAAAAAAGATACTCTCATATACAATACACATTTGAGCCGCGACATATGTAAACCAAATCCAAAGTGGTTCATACTTCAGTTTGCGTCCACCAATATCTGTAACACCAATAATGAAATCTGAAATCACAAACAATAAACCGCCAAACGCTGGTGCCCACCATATGCCTGAATTCCCGTAATATAAGGCGAATGCAAAACAAGCCATTCCTCCAACCCATAATCCGTATACAAGAGCTCCTATCGTAAACAGCTTATCCTGTTTTTCATTTCGGATAAAAAAGAACCATCCTATAATTAAAAAGAGTCCGTATACGAGTAAACCAATCCAAAAACCATTCCACGAAATTCCTGTTTGCAAAAATGCTTTTACATAAAAACAATGAGCAAGAGCAAAAGTAACCATCCCTCCAATTAGCCTGTGACCAATTGGAATCAACCCTGCCATAAACAAATCTCCTACAGTCGATAACGTCATACCAAGCGCAACCCACGTACTATATTCTGCCGATGGGTCTTGTAACCATATGAAAATGGCACTACCTGTTAAAGAAAAACTAAGAATAAGACGAATTGCTAAAGGCAACGGCATATTTTCCTTCGTTCTTTTTGTCTGCCGTATTGCATAAATCGCCCCCATGAAAAAAAGAATGATCTGTCCGATTAACACCATGTAAAGTACGTTCATAACATGTTCTCCTCAATAAATGCTTTTTGTATCTTTTTTCGCTATACCCAGCCTATTATCCTTTTTCTAAAAAAAGAAGAACAATACTGTTCTTCCATTTTAATCAATTTTCTATTCTCTACGCTACTTGTTTTTCTTCGTCCATCTTCTGCTTAGCTGGAGTACGATTTACTACAATAATTCCCGCTGCTACACATGCTAAACCGAATAACACAAATGAATGAATTGTTTCTCCTAAAATCATGCTCGATAATAATACACCAAATACAGGTATAAAGAACATATACATTGATACTTGTCCAACCTTGTTGTACTTCATAATTGTATTCCAAATGCAAAAACCAGCTGCAGATAAGAAAGATAAATAGATTAGCATAAGTATTGCATGTAAACTAAATGTAAATGGCATTGCCCCTACTTGAAATACTCCTATACATAACAAGCCTATTGACCCAAAAATCATTTGATATGCTGTCATATATCCGACATCTAACGTTTTGCTACCTTCTTTCGCCAATATATTCCCATATGAATACAGCATCGCTGCACTAAGAAGTAATAAGCTACCGATTCCGAAATGGAATGATAAACTACCATCACTTGGTATATTTACTAAAATGACACCACAAAAACCGATTGAAACCCCAATTATCTTTCTCATATTGAGAGCATCATCTTTATATAAAAAATGCGCGAGTAAAATTTGAAAGAATGATGATGTACCCGAAATAATAGCTCCTTCAATTCCTGAACTATAACTCATTCCAATATAAAAACATATATATTGAAGAAATGTTTGAAATAAACCAATTTGTACTAACTGTTTCCCCGTTCCTTTTTTGAAGTTCATATCTTTTCCTAACACTTTAAAAAAGCATAAGAGCATGACTCCTGATAAGAAGAAACGATAACCAGCGAATAATATTTGCTCTCCAACTTCTTGTGGCTGAATTCCAAGTTCAGCATAACTTAATTTAATGAAAGGGAATGCGCTCCCCCATAAAAAAGTTGCTACTATTGCAGCAATAAACACGCCAATCGGATGGGTAAAAAATTTCTCTGTCTTCACTTGTTGTCTTCCTTTCCGATCTTTTTATGAACAATATCCATATATACCAAAAGGACTGTGAAAACACAAGTTTTCTGTTTATACTTAAAACAAAAGCATACCATCTTTCAAAAACATATGTTATACTATAGAATAATTACAATATAATAACTATTAAAATTAGTTTCAACAGAAATGCTGCTATCCATTAATGGATGGCAGCTTTCGTCGTTTTATAGGGGTTTCGATTTTGATTCTTCTTCTCAATAAGAATTTGAAAGGGGCGAGTAATAATGAACTCGGAAGTAAAAACATTACCATCAAAACAAAACGTACCTACTCCATCTTGGATTCAAACATTAAAAAAGCACTATGAACTTATATTTGCAATCGCATCTGGTATTTTTATTTTAGTTGGCTGGTTACTCACAAAGAACGATGCAATACATGTGGGTATTACTTGCTATATCCTTGCTTATATAGTTGGTGGGTATGCAAAAGCGAAAGAAGGTATTGAAGATACCATTGAAGAAAAAGAGCTAAATGTCGAAATGCTCATGCTCTTTGCTGCTATTGGGGCTGCAGTAATTGGCTACTGGGCAGAAGGTGCTATTTTGATCTTCATCTTTGCACTAAGCGGTGCGATGGAATCTTATACATTAAGTAAAAGTCAAAAAGAAATTTCAGCGCTTCTTGATTTACAGCCTGAAGAAGCATTACGTATTTCAAATAGAACCGAAGAACGTGTTCCTGTTGGACAATTACAAATTAACGACATTATTTTAATTAAACCTGGCGAACGCGTTCCTGCTGACGGTACAATTCATAATGGTGAAACAAATATCGATGAAGCAGCTATTACCGGAGAACCTATTCCTAATGAAAAAAAACATGGCGATGAAGTATTTGCCGGCACTGTAAATTTACGTGGTGCTATCGAAGTTATAATTACGAAGCCGAGCGATCAAACACTATTTCAAAAGATTATTCGTCTCGTTCAAAGTGCACAAAGCGAAAAATCCCCATCACAACTATTCATCGAAAAGTTTGAAGGAACATATGTAAAAGGGGTACTAATCATTGTTGCGCTTATGATGTTCGTTCCACATTTCTTACTTGACTGGAGCTGGAATGAAACGTTTTATCGCGCTATGATCTTACTTGTAGTCGCTTCTCCTTGTGCACTCGTTGCTGCCATTACACCAGCAACGTTATCTGCAATTTCTAACGGAGCAAGAAATGGAATTCTCTTTAAGGGTGGCATACATTTAGAACGCCTCGCTTCAGTAAAAGCGATCGCCTTTGATAAAACAGGAACATTAACACAAGGTAAACCTACCGTAACAGATGTATATGTTCGAGAAGATATGACAGAAAAAGAAGTGCTTTCTATTACAGCATCAATTGAAAGTCACTCTACACATCCTTTAGCTGAATCTATTGTTAAATATGCACAACATGTGTATGACATTACATTAATAAAACCAGAAAATGTTGAAGATGTAACTGGTTTTGGGCTAAAAGGAATATTCGAAAACAAAGCTTATAAAATAGGTAAAGCTGATTTTATCGGTGAAGAAACAAAGACATTTCATAATGGTATTTCTGCCGCACTTGAAAAAGAAGGTAAAACTGTCGTTTATATTAGTGATGAAGAAGGTATTCTTGGACTTATCGCTTTAAAAGATACGCTTCGTCAAGAGACAATAGCTGCCATTCGTGATTTACAAAGCATTGGTGTTGAAGCCATTATGATTACCGGCGATAATGAGGAAACAGCAAAAGCAATTGCCTCTGAAAGTAATATAAAGGAATATTACGCATCGTGTTTGCCAGAAACAAAAGTTGAAACGATTAAAAAGTTAAAAGAAAAATACGGTACAGTAGCAATGGTCGGAGATGGTATAAATGATGCCCCTGCGCTCGCTACCGCTAGCATTGGTGTGGCAATGGGTGAAGGAACTGATGTAGCTTTAGAAACTGCAGACGTTGTACTTATGAAGAACGAATTATCTCGACTTTCGCAAGCAATCCGTTTATCAAAACGAATGAACCGTATTGTGAAGCAAAACGTAATCTTTTCGCTAGCTGTAATCGCAATGCTGATTTGTTCAAATTTCTTGCAATTTTTAGCTCTTCCATTCGGTGTTATTGGACATGAAGGAAGTACGATTCTTGTCATTTTAAATGGCTTACGATTATTAAAAGGAAACAAATAAAACGGGTCCCTCATAAAGGACCCGCTTTTTTTAATGGTAGCTATTATGCCCGTTCGCACTACCACTCGTTTTATGCTTTGGATGCGAACTGCTCTTTTGTTTATTGTTATTTTTATTGTTGTGGTTCTTTTTATTATTACTCATGAAATATCCCCCCTGTTCCCTTTTATTATGGAACAAGAGCTCATTTTTAATTACGGGAATTATTGTCACCCGTTCTATAATGATGGAGTAAACCATTAATTTCACCGCCAAGTAAAATTACCCATCCAGTTAAGTAAAACCATAACATTAAAATAATGATACCACCGAGACCACCATATGTATTGGCGTAATTCGCAAACTTATCTACATAATAAGCAAATGAGTACGATACCACAATCCACCCTACAGTAGCAAATGTTGCTCCTGAAATGACTTCTCTTCTTTTTAACTTTCGATCTGGTGCAAATGTATATAAAAAACTAAACAACGCAAATAGTACGAAGAAACTCGCTACTAATCGTGTAATACTCCACACGTAAGAAAAACTATCCGATAAACCAATTGCTTTAAATACCGCTGCCCCAATCACTTGTCCGAAAACTGGAACAATGAGTGCAAACACAATCATAAAAATGATCGCTAGTGTAAACACAATTGATAACGCTCTCGTTTTAATAAAAGAACGTGTTTCTGTTACATCATACGCACGGTTGAAAGCATTCATAACAGCATTCACTCCGTTTGAAGCAAACCATAGCATCGACAATAAACCAAATGATAATAAACCACCATTTTGCTCATTTACAACTTTATCTACGTTTACTTCAATTAAGTACATTGCATCTTCCGGTACGTACGGTTCTAATAAATTGAGCACACTTTCTGTTTGAAGGTCAATGAATCCAAGAAGCGTAATTAAGAAAACAAGCCCAGGAAAAATCGCAAGCAAGAAGAAATAAGCGAGCTGTGCTGCCAAGCCCGCTACATCATCGCGCATCGTTCGGTCATACAAATCTTTACCAAACGAATAAGTACGATGTCTCCTCACCTTTTCTAAGAATTTTTTCATATATGTTTAAACGCTTTTCTTCTCTTCTTTATCTTGCTTTAACTCAATGTACGCTTCAGTTTTTTTTTCCTCTACATTTGAGTCTTTCATAAATAATTCACGCGCTTCTTTCATACCACCATCTTCAGCTACTACTGGCTCTTCTTCTGCTTTCAGCTCATCTACCTTCGAAGATACAGCTTGAATTTCAATCGTTTCTGGCTTCTCTGCTGGCTCAACCTTTTTCTTACTAAAAATTTCTTTCGTTTCTTTTAACGTCTCTACAACAGACGGCGTTAATTTTTTAATTTCTGCTACTTTCGCTTTTACTACATTGAAGTCAGCAAGTTCGCGTCCTTTATCTGTAACAGTTTGCACTTTTTCTTTGATTTTTGCATTTTCACCGATTTCAATCATCTTTGTTTTTGCTTTTCCCGCAGTATTTTTTACTTTTTCACGGTTTTCTTTCTTCAACATAGATACAGCTACACCTGCAGCTACACCAATCGCAATGTTTCGAGCAATATTATTTTTCTTTGCCATATTCCTTCACCCTTTCATTTCTTATGTTAGAAAGTATTTCTTTCTAAGCTTCCTCATATTCCTTGTTCATTTCGAATGAAAGCTAATAGCTTTACACACCCTTCTGTTACAAGGTCATATACTTCTTGGAAATTCCCTGTATAGTAAGGGTCGGGAACGTCTGTCCAGCCACCGTCTGGAACAAAATCGGACAGCCTACCAATATAGCCTCCAGTTTTACCTAAACTTTTTAAATCTGCTATATTCTTGTTGTCCATGGCAATAATATAATCAAACTTTGTTAAGTCTTCTTTTTCTACTTGCCTTGCTTTAATTCCTTCAAAAGTGACTGCATTTTCTTTTAAAATTTTTTGTGTTCCTTTATGTGGCGGATGGCCAATATGCCAATCTCCAGTTCCTGCAGAATCAATGACAATTTTCTCTTCGAGTCCCTCTTTTACGACAAGATCTCGAAAAATCGCTTCTGCCATCGGAGAACGGCAAATGTTCCCAAGACAAACAAACAATACTTGAACCATATTTTTGTTTCTTCCCTTCTTGGTGCATTTCTTAATATATACTTATAGTATAAACAACCAATTATTAAATATAAAGGAAATCCCTACTAATTTAATAGGATTGAAAAGATTCATTAACGAAAATGATAAAAAATGTTAAGATAGCCTTATGTTATTTTAAAGGGGGACACTTCGGTGGATTTATCCGTAAAGTCAGAAGAAAACGTTGAATATATGGTTGAAGCTATTAAAGAAAAATTACGTATGGTTAATGCTGGAGCAATGAGAGCTGCTAGCTTTAATGAAGAAATGTACGAAGACTTACGTGACATTTATGAGCATGTTATGAAACGTGAAACATTCAGCATTAGTGAAATGCAAGCTATTACAGAAGAATTAGGTACATTAATTAAAAAGTAAAAAAGCCTCGCTTATGAGGCTCTTTTTTATTTCCAACAAATTCATGACAACTCTTCTCTTTCCCTCAACCAACTGTAAAATACTGTACAATAGAAGTAGAACCCCATCTTAGATTTTTCTCCATACATACTACTCACAAATAATAGCAACACTACCATTGCTAACTGTTTTTACTGGAGGTGCTTACTTATGAGCAATTGGTACAGTAAGACGAAAGATCAAATATTAACAGATTTTAAAACAAATGAACAAAATGGCTTAACAACCGAAAGCGTAGATGAACGTGTAAAGCAGTATGGATCAAATGAATTGACCGCAAAACAAAAGCGCACTTTATGGCAACGGATTTTTGCACAAATTAATGATGTCCTCGTATACGTCCTTCTTATCGCCGCCCTTATTTCTGCCTTTGTAGGAGAATGGGCCGATGCAAGTATTATCGCGCTCGTTGTCATATTAAATGCAGTTATCGGTGTTATCCAAGAGTCCAAAGCTGAGCAAGCTTTAGAAGCACTAAAGAAAATGGCAACGCCTAAAGCTATCGTAAAACGTGGCGGTGAGCTACAAGAAATTCCATCTGAACAAGTCGTTCCAGGTGATATTGTCATGCTCGATGCAGGACGCTATATCCCATGTGATTTGCGACTAATCGAAACAGCAAATTTAAAAGTTGAAGAATCAGCTCTCACTGGTGAGTCAGTTCCTGTTGATAAGGATGCACTTTATCATCCTTCTATGCAAACTGATGAACAAGTACCACTCGGCGATCAAAAAAATATGGCCTTTATGTCTACTCTTGTTACATACGGACGAGGTGTCGGCGTTGCTGTTGAAACTGGAATGAATTCACAAATTGGTAAGATTGCTACCCTTTTACATGAAGCAGACGATGATATGACACCACTTCAAAAAAGCTTAACACAAGTCGGAAAGTATTTAGGCTTTGTCGCTGTAGCTATTTGTATCGTTATGTTTCTCATCGGTTTTTTACAAGGACGAGATACGTTAGAAATGTTTATGACTGCTATTAGTTTAGCTGTTGCAGCTATTCCAGAAGGCTTACCAGCTATCGTTTCCATCGTTCTTGCAATTGGTGTGCAGCGCATGATTAAACAAAATGTTATCATTCGTAAACTACCAGCTGTTGAAGCACTTGGGTCTGTCACAATTATTTGTTCAGATAAAACTGGTACGTTAACGCAAAATAAAATGACCGTTACTCACTTTTATAGTGATAACACATACGATCGCTTAGAAAGTTTAAATGTAAATAACGATGCGCAGCGTCTATTGTTAGAAAATATGGTGCTATGTAATGATGCGTCTTATAGTAGTGAATCACAAACCGGGGACCCTACTGAAATTGCTCTTCTCGTTGCGGGAAGCTCTTTTAACATCCAGAAAGACGATTTAGAAAATAAGCATAATCGTGTTAACGAAGTACCTTTCGATTCCGATCGTAAAATGATGTCAACTGTACATACATACGATGAAAGCTACTATAGCATGACGAAAGGTGCTATTGATAAACTCTTACCTCGATGTACCCACATATTTAAAAACGGTAAAATCGAGGTTCTAACAGATGCTGATAAAAATCAAATATTAGAAGCTGCCGGGTCAATGTCTCAAGAAGCTTTAAGAGTACTTTCATTCGCATTTAAACAATACAATTCGAACGATGTGGATATAGAGCATCTGGAAGAAGACCTCATCTTTATTGGTCTTGTCGGTATGATTGATCCACCGCGTACAGAAGTAAAAGATTCCATTACAGAATGTAAAAAGGCCGGTATTCGCACAGTTATGATTACTGGTGACCATAAAGACACCGCATTTGCAATTGCCAAAGAACTTGGCATTGCTGAAGAAAAATCTGAAATTATGATAGGAACTGAATTAGATAACATTTCAGATACAGAACTAGCAAGCAAAATTAATCACTTAAATGTATTTGCTAGGGTCTCTCCAGAGCATAAAGTAAAAATCGTAAAAGCATTACGTGCGAAAGGGAATATCGTTTCTATGACTGGTGATGGCGTCAATGACGCTCCATCTTTAAAGCAAGCAGATGTTGGCGTAGCGATGGGTATTACAGGAACAGACGTTGCCAAAGGGGCTGCAGATGTAGTGTTAACAGATGATAATTTCTCATCTATCGTGAAAGCTGTTGAGGAAGGTAGAAATATTTATCGCAACATAAAAAAATCTATTCTCTTCCTACTCTCTTGTAACTTTGGAGAAATTATCACGCTATTTTTAGCAATTTTACTTGGCTGGGCGACACCGTTACGCCCAATCCACATTTTGTGGGTCAATTTAATTACCGATACACTTCCTGCACTATCACTTGGTGTTGACCCTGAAGATTCAGATGTGATGAAGGAAAAGCCACGACATGCGAAAGAAAGCCTATTTAGCGGTAGCATCCCTTTTCTTATTTTCAATGGGGCTGTCATTGGGCTTTTAACGCTAGTAGCCTTTATCGCCGGAGCAAAATTCTATACTGGAGATACAAATTTATTCCCTCTTTTCCCAGAGCAAATTGATGAAGATGCTCTATTACATGCTCAAACTATGGCATTTGTCGTTCTTAGTTTTTCTCAGCTCGTTCATTCATTTAACTTGCGTTCAAGAACGAAATCGATTTTTTCAATTGGGATATTTACAAATAAATATTTAGTCTTCTCCCTTCTTATCGGTGTTCTTATGCAAGTTTGTATCATCTCCATCCCGCCCCTTGCCAATATATTCGGTGTGCATGCATTAACGATGCGAGATTGGGGATTTGTTCTCTTATTAAGTATCATTCCGCTTGTTGTGAATGAAATCATTAAATTAGTGAAGAAAAACTAAAAGGCAATGAGGAATAGTCCTCATTGCCTTTTCATTTATCCTTGTAATTCTTTTTTGATGTTCTCTGTTAATGTAGCCATACGCTTGCGACTTTCTTCACGCTCACGTTTATTTTGCTCTTCAATTTGTTGTGTTTCTTGCATACCTCTTGAAATAATATTCCAAGTTTCCTCAAGTGTTTCCATCTTAATACTAGAAGAGCCTGATAATCTCGCCACTTCCACACTTTGCGTTGCAATATTTTGTGCATTTTTCTTAAGTAATTCATTTGTACGGCGATCCAGTTCAGCCATAGAATCTGCAACAAGCTTTTGACGCTTCGCATTTACCGCTTGAATGATACCATTTTTAAAGATAGGAATCGTTGTAATAAATGCTGTATTGATCTTACCAATTAATTTATTGTTACCACGTTGAATCATACGAATTTGTGGTGCTGTAAGTAAAGCAACCATACGTGCCTTTTCTAAATCATCAATACGCTGTTCTAAAATTTCAACAGAGTTTTTAAGCGACTCTAATTCAATACCTGCTAATTGATCATTATTACGTACACGCTCTTCATACATCGGAACTAGCTCTGTATTCAAACGATCTAATAACATTTCTCCTGCTACTACGTATTTTTCTAAGTCTAAGTAATATTTTAAGTTTTGCTCATATAAACCGTCTAACGTACCAATTGATTTTTTCATTTCATCTTGATACTTCGTAATTTCCACATACACTTTATCAATTTCACGGCCCATCGTTTGATACTTGCTAAAGATTTGTTCAATCATTTTATCTGCTTTTTTGAACATACGTGAGAAGAAACCACTTTTCTCTTCTGCAAAATCTTTGCTATCGAATCGGTCCATAATTTTACCAAGCTGTTTTAATAACTCACCAGAGTCTTCTATTTTTGATAGAGACATTGTATGTAAAATTTGATCTGCAAAGCGTGAAATTTCCATAGATGGTTCTTTTCCAAGCTCAATTAATTCTAATTGGTCTTTAATATCTACAGCATTATAAATACGCTGGACATCCGCATCTTGTCTAAGTTGCAAGCGAACATCTTGTGCTGTTTGCTCATTTAATTCTGTTTTCGAATCTAATACGACTGGGTTATTCATATGGTATTCTCCCTTTCCTTATAAAAATGGACGAAATAGTCCTTTTATTGTTTGTGATAAATTTTTATAGGCTGATGAACCATGAAACTCAAGATCGAAATTAACTTCTTCAAGCCAATGTGAATCAAATGCTCCCGCTTCAATATACGGTTCAATATCGTTTCTTCCCGTTGGATTGAAATGGAATACATCTACTCCAATTTGATTTAAAAATAGTAATAAAACAGCATCAGAACGAGTTAATTCTCCACTCTTCTCATTATTAAATATAACAATTTTCGGTACATCTTGTGAATAATCAAATTTCTCAAGCTGTTCTAAAATATTCGGTGGTATTTGAGAAAGTTGCGCGAAAACATATAGCGCTACATCTTGTTTCGTCTCTTTTGCAATTGGTTTACACATTTCACTTTCACACGTATGGATAATCGCTTCTGCAATACCATGTTGTAATCCTTCTGGCAATCGTTTATGCGGCCACCAATGACTATTCATAATTAAATCTGGATGTAATTTCCTCCCGCGGTCTAATGCATCTCGATAATGATATTGGAAATTCGCTTTTTGTTCTTTCGTAAACGGGAATGTATTGATTAATAAACTGTTATCAAATGATGTAACAGCTTTTAATCGTTGAAAATATTCTTTATCATTTTTTGACACACCTGATATTTTTGCAAATAAAGAAGGGATATAAATGTGTTTATTTTCAACAAAGAATGTCGGGCGTACAAACGCCTTTTCTTTCGTAATTAAAAAAAGTTCATCGTATGTTGTTTTTAACGTACGCGCTACAGGTGTATATGAACGGAATTGCCACGGTTTGTATAATAGTGAATTATCATGGTGAAGTACTTGCTCAATTTCCTTTGAAGCTTGATATGCTACCGTTGCAACGCGTTCACGACGGCGGTCGGGAAATGGTTCCAATGAAATACGACTTTGGTGTGATACGACAAAAGTTCTGCCGTCCTCATCCACATTCTCAAAGCCATCTTTTCCTTCTGGATGATAATAAAGTACATCGCAACCGAGCATAATAAGAAAATATAAGAAATATATACGACTCTCTGTCGCATCACCATACCAAACGATACGCGGCATTTGTTTCTTATAATTGATCGTAGAGAACCACTTCGCTACGTAATTTTCGCTTAATTTAATCATGTCGATTAAGAAACGACGGAAGCCTTCTGTCTTTAAAGATTGATTATGTTGTTTCTCATATAATTTCAATACTGAAATAAACGTCGTATGTATATAATGCTGTAAATCAGGATTGTCTACTTTCGGTAAAAGTTGTTTCCCAGATAAATGTGCCACTAACCTATTTACTGTTAGACCATTTGGTGCTTCTTGGTGTAATCCAAACACTTCTTGAATATGACGAAGTTTTTCCGAATCGATCACTTTGTTTAAATTTTGTTCATGTAAAACTTCGATTCCTTTCGTTTCACTATAATCAAATAGTTCATTAAAATATTCATCTACATCATTAGGAACGCCAAGGATTCGACATGCTATATAACTAAATTTCATCTCATTCTCTGTCAGCTCATATTGTGGACGTTTTTCTAAAAGTGTTTCAAATTGCTTTAAATCTGATTCATCTTTTAATGCATATGGTTGAAGTGTAAAACGTGAAAACACAACAGTTCACCTCCAAAAACATTTACGTTTTTTCTAAGTCTTTCTTCTATTATAAACTATTTTTGGTTATAAAAAATGGGCGCTCGTAAAACGAGCAAACCCATTTCAATTATTTATTGTCTTCTTTAGTAGCTGCAACTTCTTCTTTAGCTTGTCCAGAATTCTTCATGTAGTGAAGTATAAATGTTGCTCCGAATGCTACAACTAAAATAATGAAGAACACTGTATGGCTTATTTCAATATGAATAACAGACAATAACATTTTTGCTGCAATAATTAAGATTAGAATATATGCTGTCGTTTCAAGTTCTGGAATACGTTCTAACAATTTTAAGAATACACCAGCGATACCGCGCATCATTAAAATACCGAGCATTCCACCTAATAATAGAATCCAAACTTCATTTGATACACCAAATGCAGCAAGTACGCTATCTACAGAGAACGCGATATCCATTAATTCAACCATCGCAACTGTTCCCCAGAAGACACCAAACATTCTGAAGAGAATACTATTTTGGTTCATACCATGCGCTTCCTCTTCTTCTGCATTACCTTTTCTTTTATCAATGAAGTATTTAACTGAAAGCCAAGCTAAGTAAAGTGCACCTAACACCTTTACCCATGCTAATTTAATTAAGAACATCCCAATTCCAATCGCAATAAATCGGAATACATAAGCTCCAATAAGTCCATAGAATAATGCTTTTTTACGTTTTTCTTCTGGAAGGTGTTTTACCATTACCGCTAATACAAGTGCGTTATCAGCAGATAACAACCCTTCAAGTACAACAAGTGTACCGATTAATCCCCAAGATACTGGATCTTGCAACACTTTAATCCACATGTCCAAGTCGAAAAACTGAGCATACGTATCAAGGATTCCTTGCAAAATACTCATCTTACCTATATCCCCTATTCTTTGCTAGATTTATAGAAAGGTCAAAAAAAGGAAACGAATATCGTTTCCTTCCTATGCATCCAAGCCATACGCTCTTACAAGCGCACCTAAACCACCTTGGAATCCACTTCCTACTGCATTAAACTTCCACTGTCCATTATGACGGTATAATTCACAAAAGACAACTGCTGTTTCAATAGAGAAATCTTCCCCTAAATCAAAACGAAGAACTTCTTCATTCGTTTCTTCATTTGCTAAACGAACGAAAGCATTTCCTACTTGTCCAAAGTTTTGACTACGGCCTTCTCCATCATAAATTGTAACTGTAATCGCAATTTTATGAACATCTGCTGGAACCTTTTTCAAATCTACAACAAGTTGCTCATCATCCCCATCGCCTTCACCTGTACGGTTATCTCCTGTATGTAAAACAGATCCGCAAGGAGACTGCAAATTGTTATAGAAGATAAAATCAGTTTCCTTCGTACATTTTCCGTTCGCATCTAATAAAAAAGCAGATGCATCTAAATCGAAATCTGATCCACCATCATAAGATTTAATATCCCAACCAAGACCAATTACTGCTTTTGTTAAACCAGGGCTTGTCTTGCCTAAATCAATCTTCTGTCCTTTTTGCAATTGAATTACCATTTATATTCACCTCTATATTTTAATATTTAAAAATATATCCATCAGTAAACATCTGTTTCACCGATGGATATGTAAATCTATTACTCTACATCTAAACCGAAATTATTACATAGAGACGCTAATCCACCTTGGAATCCACTTCCGATTGCATTGAACTTCCAGTCACCTGCATGACGGTATAATTCACCTACTACAACAGCTGTTTCAATAGAGAAATCTTCTCCTAAATCGTAACGAATTAATTCTGCATTCTTTTCTTCATCTAAAATACGTACGAAAGAGTTAGAAACTTGTCCGAAGTTTTGGCTACGGCCTTCTCCATCATAAATTGTAATTGTGAAGCAAATACGTTCGATATGTGCAGGTACATTTTTTAAATCTACTTTAATCGCTTCGTCATCACCTTCACCGTCACCAGTTCGGTTATCTCCTAAATGCTCTACAGCACCATTCGCACCTTTAGGGTTATTATAGAAAATGAAATCCTCTGCACCTGAAACTTTACCGTTAGCACCTACTAAGAAAATACTAACATCTAAATCGAAATCGTTTTGTCCATCATAACGATTTGTATCCCAACCAAGTCCTACAAGAACTTTTGAAAGACCTGGATTCGTTTTGGTTAAGTCTACCTTTTGTCCTTTTTTCAATGAAATTGATGCCATATTCAATTCCTCCTCGGTTTCTTTTATTGATAACGTGATACAATCTCACTTAAGTTTTTATCTTGTGTGCCTTCTCCAACTGCTGAAAACTTCCATTCACTTCCGTGTCGATACATTTCACCTGCAATTAGAGTCGTTTTGCCAGCATAATTATCCGATAAATTATAGCGTGCTAATTCTTCACCAGTTTGCGGGTTTTGAATACGAATATATGCATTACGAATCATCCCGAAATCTTGACGACGATTTACACAATCATAAATATTTACGACGAATACTAAACGATTAATACGGCTCGGTACTTTATGTAATTCTACGAAAATTGTTTCGTCATCACCAGCGCCTTCACCTGTTAAATTATCTCCTGAATGAATAATACTACCACAAGTAGAAAGCTTGTTTCCGAAGTAAACTAAATCGTTTTTGTTTAAAAAACGATCCCCTTCTAACATAATAACAGATGCATCACAATCTACATTTGGTTTACTTCCAAATAATGAAGACAGAAACCCACCTGATTGCCCAATTGGATCCCAGCCTAAGCCAACCTGTAGTTTTGCTACTTTTGGTTGTCCTTTCGTTAAATCGATCTTTTGACCTTTTTCTAAAATAATAGGCATGCAGTTTCTTCCTTTCTACAAAGCATTTTCCAATACGGAAAATATTGTATTCTTCCCTTATATTGTAGCATTATTTACCTAGTGATAAAAAGGGTAAATTCTCAGTTATATGAAAACATTCATATAATTTACTTATGATGATGTAAGAAGTGGTAAATAGCACCAATCATTCCTGCACAATTACCGTTTTGTGCAAGTTCAATCTCACAATTACTATAAATCTCTTTGTTTAAATATTTTTCTACCTCTTCTTTTACTTCTTTTAAGAACTGATTTCCTCTATCAGTAATTCCGCCACCTATAACAATCATTTCTGGATTAAAAATATACGCAAGATTACTAATTCCAATCGCTAAATGTGTAAAGAAAACCTCAACTGCTTGCGTAACTTCCCTATCTCCTTTATCATACAGTTCGAAAATCGTTTTCCCATTCCAATCACCTTCTCCTTTATATTTTCGTACAAGATGAATTAATCCTGAAATGGAAGCAACCTCTTCAAACGTTTTCCCTTCTATTAACATATTTCCCCATTCACCAGCACTAAACGAATGCCCTCTATATAACTCTCCATCTATAAAAATTGCTCCTCCAATACCAGTTCCAAGAGTGAGCATAATAAAGTTTCTTTTATCTCTTCCAACACCGTTCCATTTTTCTCCGAACGCTGCACAATTCACATCATTGTCAATGGATACAGGAACTTTTAATACCTCTTGCAATCTATCAATAATAGGAATAGCAGCGTAGTTCGGAATATGATCCACTCCTCCCGTTACAACCCCTTTATTAACGTCAACAATTCCCGCCGTACTAATACCAATTCCCAAAATCGTATGTTCATTCATTAATTTTTTGGATAAAAGGATGAGTTTTTGAACGATTTGTTCCCCGCCCAAATGAATTTCTGTTGGAACTGCTTTATGCTTTAGTACTGTTCCTTTTTCTGAAACAATTCCATATTTAATTTGTGTACCACCAATATCAAATGCAATATATTCTTTCATCTGCTGTCACTTCCTCTACTGTAATGGGTGTAAAATTCCCACCACTCTACTATTATAAAGAATTTACACTAACTCTTTTCTCTCTTTAGAAATACACCACCTTTTTCTATATATAGTTTTTTTTGCATAAAACTCTTTTTCCTATGAAATATTACAAAGGGCTGTATTTTAGATGGAATATTAATTTTTCAGGAGGAAATCAATGACGAAAATCTTCATTTTAGCATCAACTCTTTCTTTATCTTTTTTTAGTGGTTTAAATATCGGTAATGCAGCAACGGAAAACTTCTCTCCAGCAACAAACGCGATTGTACAAAATAACGATCATTTCGCAGAAGGTAACTCAAAAGATAATAATAAACCACCAGGAAACGGTGGTTCTCAGGACGATAGTGGTTCTGGTGGCAATGGTTCTGATGGTAACGGTTCTGGCGGTAGCGGTTCTGGCGGCAACGGCTCTGGCGGCAATGGTTCTGATGGTAGCGGTTCTGGTGACAATGGTTCCGGTGGCAATGGTTCCGGTGGTAGCGGTTCTGGCGGCAACGGCTTTGGTGGTAGCGGTTCTGGCGGTTCTGGTGGCAGTGGTTCTGGCGGTAACGGTTCTGGTGGCAATGGTTCCGGTGGTAGCGGTTCAACGGTTCTGGTGGCAACGGTTCTGGTGGCAGTGGTTCTGGTGGCAACGGTTCTCGCGGCAGTGGCCCTCAAGGCGGCAACCGTGTTAAAGGCGATAGCAGTTCTCAGGGGGGAAATGGCTCTCAAGGCGGCAATGGTTCCCAAGGTGGTAACGTAAAAGATAACGCGAAAAAACAAGGCGATCAGTTACCTAATACTGCAACACATTATCCTGCATCTATTTTAATGGGACTTTCAACATTCCTAATTGGTATGTTACTATTTATTCGCCGTAAAAACGCAAAATAAAAACACATCCTTCCATCTAAAAAATACATGAAATAAATTGTAAAACTAAAAAGGACTTTGGATTGCATTTTATTATGCAGCCCGAAGTCCTTTTCATCATCCCTATCGAAAAGAGCATTAATACGCTTTTCCCCAATACACCATTTGTTTAGCTTCTTTACCACAACAAATACATTCATCAGCTAAATGTTCTTGCTCAAAAGGCATACAGCGAGAAGATACTCCAACTTCTTCTTTTAGTTTCTCTTCACAAGCCAATTCTCCGCACCACATTGCCTTAATAAATCCTTGCTTTTCATCAGCTACTTTTTTCATCTCTTCGAAATTCGTCACACTATACGTATTCTCATCACGAAATACTTTTGCCTTATTAAATAAAGAATTATGAATTTCCTCAAGTAATGATGGAATGCGTTCTTCTAATTGATCCATTGATATAAACTCTTTTTCCTTCGTATCTCTTCTTACAAGTACGACTTGATTCTTTTCTATATCCTTTGGACCAACTTCTAATCGAATTGGAATTCCCTTCATTTCATACTCATTAAATTTCCAACCAGGTGTTTTATTGCTAGCATCTACTTTCACACGTGCAACGTTTTGAATACGCCCTTGTAACTCTGTTGCCTTTTCTAACACACCTTCTTTATGCTGCGCAATCGGTACGATAACAACTTGTACTGGAGCAACTTTTGGTGGCATTACAAGCCCATTATTATCACTATGGACCATAATAAGTCCACCTATCATTCTTGTTGATACACCCCAAGACGTTTGGTGTACATATTGCCACTTACCGTTACGATCTAAAAATTTAATATCAAACGCTTCAGAGAAATTCGTTCCAAAGTTATGGGATGTTCCTGTTTGAAGTGCTTTCCCATCATGCATTAAGCTTTCAATCGTATAAGTTGCCTTTGCGCCCGCAAATTTTTCTTTGTCTGTTTTTTGTCCTTTAATTACTGGTATCGCTAAATAGTCTTCACAGAAAGAAGCATATAGATTTAAAATATTTAACGTTTCAGCTTGAGATTCTTCTGCTGTTTCATGAATTGTATGACCCTCTTGCCATAAAAATTCCGTCGTACGAAGGAATGGTCGCGTTGTTTTCTCCCAACGAACTACTGAACACCACTGATTATATAGCTTTGGCAAATCATTATAGGATTGCACAATTTTTGAAAAATGCTCACAGAATAAAGTTTCAGATGTAGGGCGTATACAAAGTCTTTCCGCTAACTTTTCATCCCCGCCATGTGTCACCCATGCTACTTCAGGAGCAAATCCTTCTACATGATCCTTCTCTTTTTGCAATAAGCTCTCTGGGATAAACATTGGCATATACACGTTTTCATGACCAGTTGCTTTTAACTTCTCATCCATAACTTTCTGTATATTTTCCCATAAGGCATAACCGTACGGACGTAGAATCATACATCCTTTTACACTCGAATAATCAACAAGTTCTGCTTTTTTCACAATATCTGTGTACCACTGTGCAAAGTCCTCTTCCATCTTCGTAATCGCTTGTACTTGTTCTTTTGCCATAGTCAGTCTTCCTCCTTCTAGAAAATACAAAAAAGCCCGCGTCCCTAAATAGGGACCGAGCTTTGCCGGCGTTACCACCCTGATTCATGCACAAAAATTGCGCATGCTCTCTTTTTGATAACGGGAAATTCCCGCTGCATATGCAGAACGCAAAGGTAGGTTCCATATCGCCTTTTTAAGAATCTTTCAGCCTAGCGGATTCTCTCTCTGCTAAAAAGGTTGAACATGTACTAGTCCTTTTTCATCGTTATAACGAAATAAATTTGTTGATTATCATAATACAAATTCTTTTTTAAAACAATAGCTAATTTTCTTACTTTTATATATTCTTTTCATTTTTTACAGTTTTATACGTAGCTTCTCCGCGTAATTTTCACAAGTTGATGTGCAATCATACCGATAAGTGTACCAATTAGGACGAAGAAACCAATAAATCCATATCCCATTCCTTCCCATCCACCAATAACCATCATTGTAACGGGAAAAGACGCTAAGCAAAGAAGTATTAAACTGAGTGCAAATATAATATCGAACTGCTTATCTGGAAACCGTTTCTTTAGTAAATACGAAATAGCAAATACAAGGATAATCGTAATTCCACCAATGATGTAAAAGATACTAAATCCATCTAGCCAATCCATAGCATTCCCTCCTTCCATTCATTCCCTTATACTTAATTATATGTTTAATTTTTCTGAAAATAAATAATAAATTTTATTCAAAAACATATTTTTATTACTAGGTATTAATAGTAATATATAGTAATAGGTTTTATATAATTAGGAGGATTACTTTATGGATAAAGCATTAACGAATCGTGTCATCATTTTATCATTCGACTGTTTATCAGCTTTAGATTTTCCTATACTACAAAAATTACCTCATTTCCAATCTCTAATAAAAAAGGGCGCAATTGTGGAAAAGGTAGAGCCCATCTATCCTTCTGTAACCTATCCAAGTCACTCAACAATCGTAACTGGTAATTACCCTAATAAACATGGTGTTGTTAGCAATACGTTACTTCAACCTGGACGTGAATCACCAGATTGGCATTGGTACCGAAAATCAATACAAGGAACAACATTATATGATGAAGCACATAAAGCAAATTTAACGACAGCTGCCCTTCTATGGCCTGTTACCGGCAAAGCAAATATTGATTACAATTTACCAGAAATCTTTCCAAATAGACCGTGGCAAAATCAAGTTTTAGTTTCATTATTTAGTGGTAGCCCGCTATATCAATTAGATTTAAATCGTCGTTTCGGCCATATACGAAATGGATTGTCACAACCTGAACTCGATGATTTCGTACTTGCTTCTGCTGTGCATACAATCCAGACGAAAAAGCCTAATGTCATGTTTGTACATTTCACCGATTTAGACACCCAAAGACACTATCACGGCTTTGAATCCAAAGAAACAATAGCCGCAATCCATAGACATGATGAGCGACTAGGGAAAATCATTCAAGCTTTAAAAGAAAGTAACCTATATGAAGAGAGCACTATTATCGCTCTTGGTGATCATAGCGCTTTAAGTGAAAACAAATCCATTCAATTAAATGTACTATTTCATCAAAAAGGGCTTATATCTATAAATTCAAAAGGAAAATTAGTAGACTGGAATGCTTATTGCCAAAGTTGTGATGGGTCCGCCTATGTATATGTGAAAGACAAAAACGATACAGATACGATTCGAGAAGTACAACTACTCCTTGAAGAACTGCTTCAAAATAAACAAAACGGTATTGAATTTATACTTCATGATGAGGATGCCAAAGAATGCGGTGCAGACGGTAATTGTTTATTCATGTTAGAGGCACAAGAAGGGTATTATTTCACTGAGAATTATACAGGGGATTTTATAAAAAAAATTACAGAAAAAGATGTTACTCCTAATAAAAAGTATACATTTGGAACTCACGGATACTCTCCAACAAAACCTAACTATGAAACAATTTTTATCGCTGCTGGGAAAGGTATTCAAAGCGGCGTTACCATCCCGTATATGAGACTGATTGATGAAGGTCCAACTATCGCTAGACTACTTGGTTTACACTTAGGTGAAACAGACGGATCAATTGTAGAGGATTTACTTCAATTGTAAAGAACTGTGTATATATGTAAACTTTACGTAAAATTCATCACTGTTTCTCTTTTTATAATTTTTATTTTTGTACACTGTTAGTAGAACAAATTTAAGGGGGGAACATTATATGAAAAAAATGTCCAGACAAGAAAAAAGCTGGATATTATACGATTGGGCGAACTCGGTATATTCGCTCGTCATTACAACTGCATTATTTCCAATTTACTTTAAAGCAGCTGCAAAAGAAGCTGGATTATCCGGTGCAACTTCAACAGCCTATTGGGGATATGCAAACTCGTTCGCAACACTTTTAATTTCTATACTTGCTCCTATTCTTGGCACAGTTGCTGATTATAAAGGATTTAAGAAGCGATTTTTCACATTCTTCTTTGGACTCGGCATCGTATTTACAAGTATGCTAGCAGTCGTTCCAACATCTCAGTGGTATTTATTACTAGGATGCTATATGCTCGCATTAGTCGGTTTTGCTGGAGCAAATATTTTTTATGATGCATTTTTAGTAGATGTCACTTCTGAAGATAGAATGGATCGAATTTCTACGAGAGGTTTCGCTTTAGGCTATATTGGGAGTACTATTCCTTTTATCGGTTGTATCGCTCTTATTATTCTTGCTCAAAAAGGAACTATTCCTTTATCCGTTGGCATTGCTAGTCAAATTTCATTCGCAATAACAGCTCTTTGGTGGGGATTATTTACAATTCCAATGTTAAAAAATGTAGAGCAAACGAACTATATTGAACGTCACCCTAGACCAATTACAATGAGCTTCAAACGCCTTGCTGATACTTTTAAAAATATTAAAGAATACAAAACTGTATTTATGTTCCTAATCGCTTACTTTTTCTATATTGACGGGGTCGATACAATTATTACTATGTCCACCGCTTACGGAACAGATCTTGGTATTAGTGCAACAAATCTATTAATCATCTTATTTGTCACACAAATTGTAGCTTGTCCATTCGCTTTATTATATGGAAAATTATCAGAAACATTTACAGGTAAAAAAATGCTATATGTTGGTATTATTATTTATATCATTATCTGCACATATGCTTATTTCTTAAAAACGACACTCGATTTCTGGATTTTAGCAATGTTAGTTGCCACTTCTCAAGGTGGTATTCAAGCACTTAGTCGTTCCTACTTTGCGAAACTAGTACCTAAAGAATCTGCAAATGAATTCTTCGGATTTTATAATATATTTGGCAAGTTTGCCGCAATTATGGGTCCAGTATTAGTCGGTGTTACAACCCAATTAACGGGAAAAACAAACGCTGGTGTCCTTAGCATTATTGTACTGTTCATTATCGGTGGATTCTTACTAACTAGAGTTCCTGAAAATAATACATCCGTTACACCACCTAGTCCAAAAACTAAAACGCTATAAGAAAAAGATCCTCTTCATATGAAAAGAGGATCTTTTTTATTTTTAACGATGCACCTTACAATGAAAGACTCTATTGCTTGTACAAAAATAATTTATCAACAGTTGTTCCTAATACTTCCGCTAAACGAAAAGCTAACGCTAAGCTCGGATCATATTTATTATTCTCAATTGCATTTATCGTCTGTCTTGAAACTTTACACTTATCAGCTAATGCACCTTGTGAAATATTATTTTCAGTGCGTAATTCATAAATTTGATTTTTCACATCTTTTCTCCTAACATGTAAAATCGTTTTTACAACATTAGTATATAGTCGGTACATTTCATTGTCAAAAGATCGTCATGAAAAAAGGGAGCAACTCCGCCCCCTTACAATAGCTATTTCGAAGCCAATGAATTCGTCATTTCCTCTCGATTAACAACATCTTCTTTCTTTATTTGCATACGTAAAACCGGACCTATTGCTAATAAAATAAGTGACATTGCTATACAAAATACGGTAACTAGTGAGGTCAGCTCCTTCAATCCTCCAGCTAGTGAAGTTCCAATTAACATTGCTCCCATAAACAACGGTAAAATCGTCCCATTTACTCTTCCAATCATATTTTCTGGTACAAGTTGAATCATAAGCGTACCGACAACGATATTAACACAAGCCAAACAAATACCTGTTCCAAATCTCATGAAACTAGTAATCCAAAATGATGTAGATAGCCCTTCTACTAAAAATGATATCGCTAATATGCTCATACCAAATACAAACATCTTTTTCGGATTCACTTTTGAAGCAAAAACTGCAGCAACAATCCCACCAATTAACATACCTATTCCATCAGCTGCTGCTAAATACTGAACTGCTTCCTTTTCCATTCCAAGGCGTTCTATTACAAGAAACACCTCTAATGGATTCGTTAGTCCAACTGCTAAACCCATAACAGTGAAAGTGATCGTAATCATACGTAAATTTCTCGTCTGAAGAACGTATTTCCAACCTTCTTTTATATCATTTTTTAATGAATCTCTCGCCACTTTCTCTTGTTCAACCCATTTTGGTAAAAATGAAAGGGCGATAGCAGATAACAAAAATAAAATAATTAAGCTATATAGTGACGTAAATAAACCAAGTTGTGTATACACAAGCGATCCTACCACTGGTCCAAAAATCATAAATAATGACTGTAATGTTTGGTTAAATGCAATCGCATTTGCTACCTGTTCTTCCTTTACATAGCGCTTAAATATACGCGAAGATGATGGCTGAGAAAACTGACCTACAATCGCGGAAATGAGTGTTGCAAAAAATATTGCTTGCCAATAATCCAGCTTTAACAACAAAACAATACCTATAATAGACAGTACACTTAACACATCTCCAGCAACCATCGTTCTTTTCGGATTCCAGCGATCAGCTAGCGCACCACCGATAAACGAGAAAATAAAAATAGGTGCATATTCCATAACCGATAACAACGAAACGGAAACAGGATCATTATTCGTTCGCTCCATTATGAAATACAAAAGGGCCATATTTCTGATCCAAATTGCAAATTGTTGTAAAATATCAGATGCCATAACGAGCATAAATGCTCTGTTTTTAAATAAAGCGTTCATTTTCATTCCCCTTCCACAAACCGACCGTCCGGTCTAATTTAATTTGTAAGAAAAGCAACTGACCTATTATTCAGCTGCCATTCCTTTTAACAATACATCTATTGCCTTTTTATAAATACGTTTCAACTCTTTATAATCTAACTCGTAGTAAAGTACTCCAAGCCCTGATAATAATCCATTCACAATATACATAAGATCGCGCGTATTATCTTCACGAAATTCTCCAGACTGTATGCCTGCTTCAATTAATTTCTCAAACATAACATATGATTCTCTAGTTAAAGCTAACAGTTCATCCAAAATCTCTTTACTTACAACTTGGCTCATAGAAAATTCCTCTATTGCATTTGAAATTGGTTGCTGTATGTCCTCTACATGATATTCCGCGAGACCATATAGTTTTTCAGTACTAGTACTATATAACTTCTCTTTTTCATTCCATTTTTCAAGCCAATCATACGTATGCTGTTTCACTACAAATAAAAATAATTCTTCTTTACTTTTAAAGTGATAATAAATACTGCCTTTACTTCGCTCTGTAATTTCACAAATCTCTTCCATAGATGTAGCTGCATAGCCCTGCTGTGAAAACAAACTTTCTGCTTTATATGCAATTTCTTTCTTTATCTCTTCTGCACTTCTTCTCATATTCACACCTCTTTAAACCGACCGTTCAGTCTAATGATAACAAATTAAAAACCTCTATTACAAGAGGCTATATTCCTTATTTAAGAAAACGTACTCTCAAACCACGTTCGGATCATATGTATTATTCCAATTTTAAATCCTAATTTAACAAGAAATATACCTCCCGCAGCTAATAAAAACAACATTACTTTCCCCTTGTTTTTCACTTTCGGTTCCCTTTTCATTTCCATTCCCCTTAGTATGTTAAAATTATTTAATCAAACGTTTGTTTAACTGTTTTTATGCATATGTAAGCCAACTAATCAAACGTTTGTTTAAAAAGAAATACGCCTATATAAGGCGCATTTTCATCAATCACCGCTACCACCGCAGCTTCCCCCACTATCTCCGCCAAAAGAACCTCCGCAATCATGTGAACCTCCATCATGCGAGCTATCATTATCAGATCCAGCAAAGAAAAATAGTGGCGATGAGTTGTTAGATGAGTTATGAATGCTATTTTGTTTTGTAAGATTTACCTTCTTTTTGTTTGATCGAACTGCTGTTACAATTGTTCCAACTACAACAAATAATAGTATGACAATAATAAATTCCATATAAAAGCCTCCCTTAGTCTTCGAATAATTGAATGGTTCTTTCTAGATTTTCAAGTGAAATGAAGCGCGATTCACGAAGGATTTCTTTTCCCTTATAAAATAATAAAACTGTTGGACCTGTAAATACGGCATATCGCCCCGCAATCTCTTGCATGTCTTGTAGCAATATCTCTATTTTCTCTACGTAATCATAATTCTCTAATACGTAATTTACTTTCCTTAACATAACATCACAAACACCGCAATTTTCCGTTTTAATAAATAGAAGTACTACTTGTTGTTTTTCAATATATGTCGCTAATTCTTCTATTGTTTCAAATGTATTCATCTTATCCCTCTTAGCGTAATTTACGAAATACTTTATCCTGATACATACGAAAAGCTGAACTATCTTTACTCTTTCTCTTTTCCATTACTTGCTGAAAACGTAGTGTTTTCGCTGTTAACTCTTCTTGTAACTTTTTTCTCTCCGCTTCATCATAACAGCAAGAGATTAAATCCTCTATTTTTAATATATCTTTTTGTAGTTCCATTTCTTGTGGAATCATTCCCGCGTTTTTTAAAATTTTATAGCTCATTCTAAGTTCTGGAGGTACCATTGAAAGGTCTTCTAATTGTAGTGGTTTTCCTTTTCCCGGAATATGATCGAGATCACCGTTCCGTATTGCTTGGCGAATTTTTTCTTCGGCAATGTTCAAAAACACATCCACATTACTCCCTCCCTTACATATTTTTACTATTATTTTACATGAAATTTCATTATCTTGCTACGCCATTCAAGATTGACTCCATACAGTTTTTTAAACAATATATAAAATTACTATTCCTTCTGATAAACCCGTTACAATCAAGGACGAAGTCAGAGGAATCCTAGCAAACATTATAATAACCTATTATAATTATATTCGATTTATAATATGAAGTTTATGTGAAGTTCATCTGAAGTTTACATGAATTTCCTTTTACTTCTATTGCCTTCCTATACTAATCACATTATCCTTTACATATAGGAATTATTTTCATTCCATTTCAAACTATCTATATATATAAAGAAAGATAGATAGTGGCCTATTAGGGAAAGGCATCTAGTATTATTACAAATATAAATATAACAAAAGAAAAAGCACGCTTATAAGCGCACCATAAGAGTGTTTCTTCATACACTTCTCATGTAAGAGTTCTCGAAAATCATGTTAATCACAAAGAAAAGGCATTAGCTTTTATAAGCTAATGCCTTTTCTTTATTCATATTGTTCAGCATTCCATTCTTCTATATTCCATATTTTCGTTATCCACGATTCATAGAAAGAAGGCTCATGTGAAACAATTAAGATCGTTCCTTTATATCGTTGTAACGCTTCCTGCAAAGCCTTCTTAGTTTCTATGTCCAAATGATTAGTCGGTTCATCTAAAATTAAAACATTACTTTTCGTTACGATCAATTCACAAAGTCGTACCTTTGTTTGTTCCCCTCCGCTTAATAAACAAAGCGGCTTTAATACATGCTCTTCTTTCAATCCACACTTCGCTAATGCTTGACGTACTTCTTTCTTTGTCATATCTGGTCGTTCTTCCCAAACTTTCTCTAACGGTGTTATTTCTGAAGCAAACTCCTCCTGTGCAAAATAGGCAGGATTTACTCGTTCCCCAATAGAAATTGAACCGCTTAGTGGCTTTATTTGACCTAATAACGTTTTTAACATTGTCGTTTTTCCGATTCCATTCTGGCCAACAATAGCTATCTTTTCTCCTTTCTTCACTTGAAAATCTAATTCTGGAAATAGCGGATTGCTATAGCCTATTCTCAATTTCTCACCCTGTAATATACGACTTACTGGCTCAGCATAAACATTAAAATCAAAACGGGACCGAGGTACATTATGAATCTTTTCAACCTTTTGCATTTTCTCCAATACTTTCTCTCGACTTTTGGCTTGTTTCGCTTTTCGAATTTTATTTTTTTGAATAAATGTTTCTAACTGGGCAATTTCTTTTTGTTGTTTCGCATACGCTGCTTGTAATTGTTTCTTTTGCAGTTCATAATTCTGTACAAAACTTCTATAACCACCTACATAACGCTTAACCTTTCGTTCTTCTAGATGATAAATAACGTTCGTAATATTGTTTAAAAATACTTCATCATGCGAAATGATGATATAAGCTTTTTCATACATTTGTAAATATGATTGCAACCATTCTATATGTGCCGTATCTAAATAGTTTGTTGGCTCATCTAACAATAAAACATCCGCTTTTTCTAAAAGAAGCTTTCCAAGTAACAACTTTGTCCGCTGCCCTCCGCTTAAATCTGAAATATCCTTCTTCATCCCTACTTCAAACAACCCTAAGCCTGTTGCCACTTCTTCAATTTCTGTATGAATTTGATAAAAATTAGAACTCTCCAATATCGTTTGTAATTCTCCATACCTTACTAACAATTTTGTTACTTCTTCTGCTTCAGCCATTTCCTCTGCGAGGTTTAACATTTCACATTCAATCGCATACAAATTAGAAAATGCACTTTGCAAGTATTCTTCAATTGTTATGCCTTCTTGTAAATCTATATGTTGCTGTAAAAACCCTACCTTCACATGCGGAAACCATTCAATGTTTCCGTCATCATGTATAATTTCTCCTGTTAACAGGCGTAACAGTGTTGATTTTCCAATGCCATTTTCTCCAACTAACCCAACATGTTCTCCCTTTAATAGTCGAAAACATGCATTATATAAGATGGTTTTCTCACCATACGAATGACTTACATTTTCTACTGTTAATATACTCATTTTTCTCTCTCCTTTACTTATCATCTATAAGCTAAATAGAGAGACCGACAGTATAAAGCCTTATTTAATTGTGTATATAAAAAATGGGTAAGGTGAATACACCTTACCCATTACATATTATCGTAAAAAAGGATTAAGGTTCTTTACCTGCTGTCTTCAATTTAGCTTAATTGTTAACAATGGGCAGACTTCTCCCGTCTTAAGCTAAAACCATTTGAAGAACAGTCGATAAAGTCATTTTATCCTTTCACTCCTTTAACATTTGTTATAGTAAGAGTATAAACTACTCTGTTATATTCTATTCTCTATTTTTTCTTTTGTTCCTTCTTCAAAATGATCTACTGTTAATGAATCCACTATTTTCTCGATAGATTTCAGCTTTCTCCTCCTATAAAAAAAGCCTCTTAACAGTAATTACACTAAAAACTGTCAAAAGGCTTTTTTCTATTTTTTCATATAAGGAGCTAATACTCTTAAAATCTCTTCCTTATCCTTCTTTAACTCAAGTGATGTTAACATATCCATCGTTCGCGGCCTAGGTAATTTCACTTGTACTTCGCCAACTATTGATGCTGGTCTTTGAGATAAAATAAATACGCGATCAGAAAGCAAAATGGCCTCATCTAAGTCATGGGTAACCATAACAATTGTTTGCTTTTCCTGGTGCCAAGAATTCAAAAGCCAACTGTGTACTTCCATTTTTGTAAATGCATCCAATTTTCCAAAAGGCTCATCAAGGAGCATAATCGGTTTTTCACATAAATATGTGCGAAGAAAGCTAATTCTTTGGCGCATACCACCAGACAATGCATCTGGGTAATGATCGGCATATTCATCTAACTCAAACTGCTTTAATGCTTCCATTCCTTCTGCCAGCCTTTGTTTTTTAGGCTTTCCTTCAATCTCCAACGGAAGAACAATATTTTGCAAAGCAGATCGCCACGGTAATAATAAATCTTGTTGCGGCATGTAGCTTACAACATCTTGCTCTCGTACGTGCTTATCATTATACGTGACGCTACCACTTGTTGGAGTTTCTACATGTGCAATCATGTTTAATAATGTGCTTTTCCCGCAACCACTCGGACCTACAAAGGAAACGAATTCTCCCTCTCGTATAGAGGCACTAATATTTGTTAATACATTCTTTCCATCGAAAGATTTTACAATATCTTTTATTTGTAATCCGCTCATTTTTCACTTGGAAGGAATTCATTTGTAAAGGCATCTTTTACATCGATTTTCTTTTTAATAACTTTGTTGTCATATAAGAAATTCATGTAATTTGTCCAAATTTCTTCCTTCTGTACTCCCCACGCTTTAGCATCATCTTGATACTTTGTGCTTAACCACTTTTGACTTTCTTGTACTAACTCTTTATTTACATCTGGGACAGCTTTAATTAAAATATCCGCGGCTTCTTTCGGTTCTTTAATTGCAAAATTATAACCTTCTGTCGTTGCAGTCATAAACTTTTTCACAAAATCTTTATCTTGCTTCGTATGTTTTTCACTCGTAATAATAATAGGACTGTAGAAATCAAGCGCTGGATCTAGGTCTTTTACCATAATCGTATTTAACTCTTTCCCTTGACGCTTCGCTTCAATTCCATCCCAACCGTAATAAATCCATTCGAAATCTGCATCTCGGCCAATTGATTTAAAGAAATCTGTTTGTCCTAAGATGATTTTTTCAACTTTATTAAAATCAGCTTGATGCTTATCCATAATTGTTTTTAACGTCGCTTCTTCCGCTGGTCCTCCCCAGCCTCCGTAACGTTTACCTTCAAAATCCTTCGGTGATGTCATATTATCTTTCTTAAGCGATGCAAAAGCTGAAGTGTTATGCTGAATAATTGCTCCTACAGACACAACAGGAATCCCTTCCACACGAGCTAACGTTACATTTTCTTGTGCACTTATTGCGAAATCAGCTTTTCCTGAAGCTATCATTTGTTCCGCTGTTACATTATCACCTGGCTGGATAATTTCTACATCTAATCCTTGCTTTTTATAATAATCTTTCGTTTGCGCTACATATAAGCCAGTATGATTCGTATTTGGAAACCAATCTAATACTACTTTTACTTTTTGATCTTTACTTGCACTTTCTTCTTTCTTCGCCGGATTACATCCAGCCACACCTACTGCTAATAAAGCAGCTAACATAACTTTTAAACCTTTTTTCATTTTCTGCCGTCCTTTCTATATATCCATGGTGCTGTTATTCTTGCCATAAACTCCACGATAAAATACAGACATAATGTCACCATGACGATAATCGCAGCAACACCAAATACTCGGGCAGTTAAAAAGGATTTTGTTGCTCTCGTAAGCATAACCCCTAACCCTTCACTTGCACCGAGCCATTCTCCGATAATTGCCCCCATTACGCTATATGTAACTGCAATTTTTAGACCTGAGAAAAAGTATGGGAGCACTGCTGGAAACTTTACTTTTTGGTAAACTTGCCATTTCGTTGCCTTCATTGTTTGCAACAATTTCAACATATTTTTATCCACTGTTTGAAAACCTTCTAAAATGCTAAGCGCAATTGGAAAGAAACAAACGAGTATGACTACCATTACTTTCGGTAACATCCCATAGCCGAACCAAATAATAAATAACGGTGCGAGTACAACGATTGGAATTGTTTGCGAAATAACGAGCAATGGATTTATTAAAATACGAAATAAAGGGATAACGTCCATAAGAATTGCAATGCTCGTCCCAATTAAAATCGCAAAAAACAGTCCGATTATAACTTCCTGCAGTGTTTGCATCGTATTTGGTAATAGTAAACCTTTCATTCCAATTAACTCTTGAACAATGGCAGAAGGCTTCGGTAAAATCCACGGCTCAATTTTAAATAATGAAACAGATCCTTCCCATATCGCAATGAGAAGGATAAGCCAAATAGTTGTAATAAGTTTAGATTGCTTCTGGTTTTGCATATTCATCACGGTACTTCCAAACCTTTTCATCTATCGTTACACCAGTGCTTGGACGATAGTGGATTTTAATCGAAGTAATCACTTCTTCTGCTCCAGCATCGACGCATGCTTGTTGTGCACGTTTAATGACATCAAGAAGTACATCTAATTCTCCTTCCAGCGTTGTTTCCATTGCTCCTACTTCATAACGAACTCCCGATTGTTGCACAACTTCAATTGCTTTATCAACAACAGAATATACATCTTTGTTCTTCGCTTGTGGTACTACTGAAAATGACATTGTAACTTGTTGTGACATAATAAAATCCCCCTTAAAAATAAGTTTTCAAAAAAAGAAAAGGCTTTCCTACCATGTAGGAAAGCCTTGTATACAAGTTATTCTATAATAACTTATGCTACATCACTTTAAAGTAACTCCCTACGCTGGCATTATCCAGATCAGGTTGAGGGTCGATGTATACTTACATCCTCTCAGCCAATTGGCTCCCCGGTTCTTAATTCGTTTTCATTGTAGCATGATTTATTTTATTGAACAAACAAAACCATGCATAATCATTTCATTATCTTTGAAAAATATCCAACTCGTTCACCATGAGCTAATAATTGCTGAATAAATTCTTTGTTAATTGCTGGCACTACCAGTTCTTTTTTCTTAATCCATTCATTCGTTCTACGAGTACCCATTACAATTTCGGATTGTTGTGCTCCATCACCTGCAACTTGCGAAGCAATTAGCTCTGCTATTACTTCATCTTCCTTTGCTAACTTAAGTCCAGTATCTATATATTGTGAGAGTGAAACCATTTCAAGATTATATCCACATTCCTCAATTAGCTGTATGAAATGTTCAAATTCAATTTGATTTGGATGGCATATATGTAGCGTTTCTCCTACAACTTTTGGATCTTGTAAATACGCTACAATTGATTTACTAGCAAAATCAATTGGTGTAAAATCGATTTTCCACTTCACATTTGGAGCTTGTCCAATGAGTAACATCGCTTTAATAAGACGGTAAAATGCATTCCCCTCAATATTTTGCTGGAATACACCTGTCTCTGAATGACATGCTAAATTACCTGCACGATAAATATTTCCTTGTACACCGCCTTTTAAAGCTCTACGTACAAGATTCTCTGCCTGCAATTTACTATCAGAATACACATTCTCTAACTCTACATCGTAATTAAAATCACCTGTTTCGATATATGTATCCCATTGCTCTATCGCTAATTCTATCGGAATACCAATTGTTGAAATAAAGTGGAATGACGCTCCTTCTTCTGTTAATGCTAGCATGCGGCTTGTTCCATGAACGTTTACATTTGTGAACTGAGCTACATCTCCAAAATGCCTTACATCTGCCCCACAATGAATTACCGTATCAATCTTAGAACGTATGAGTAGAAACTCTTCTTCACCCATACCAAGATACTCTTCTCCAAGATCACCAGGTACTGCCGTTATACGTTGTAACCAATCCTTACTTATATCATTAAAGTAACTTGTTAATGTATTAATAATTCTTTGTTGTATGTTTTGTGTCGGTCTTACTAAGCAATAAATATGCGCTGTTGTATCTTTTAGTAATTCATACAAAATATGGGAACCTAAGTAGCCTGTCGCTCCTGTTAAAAAGATTTTTGAAACTGTACCGCTTTTCACTTTTTTTATATGTGAAATTGGCCCTGGCTCATGAATTACTTTATATGCGCGAAACGCCTCTTCTTCCTCCACTTTCACTGCCCTTTGAATTTGTGCTAATCCATATATTGTTCTTTCCTGGAAGAAGTCTTGAATTGTTAAGTATGGAAAATCCTCTTTCAGTAAAGTTAAAACCCGTAACACCTTCAATGAATGTCCACCAATTGTAAAGAAATCATCATGAACACCTATTTTCGATATTCCTAATACATCACCCCAAGCTTGTGCTATTTTCTCTTCCTTCTCAGTAGATGGCGCAATGTATTCTTGTAGACGAACTGGTTCGTATTCTTCTTCCAGTTGTGCTAATCGCTTCAAATCAACTTTTTTATTCGGTGTAAGTGGCAATTCATTAATATAAATTAATTTAGATGGTACCATGTAATCTGGTAATCGTTCCCTTAAATCGTGTATTAAGGTTTCCATAGCAGCTTCATTAATCGTTGTATAGAAAGCAACTAAATAATGGCTACCTTCCTCACTTTTCTTTATAAACACAGCTGCATCTTTTATCATTTCACATTTCGCAATTGTGTTTTGGATTTCACCTAGCTCAATTCGGTGCCCTCTAATTTTCACTTGATTGTCTTTACGATGTAGAAACTCAATGTTTCCATCTTCCAATACTTTGACAACATCACCTGTTTTATATATCCTACTATCATGTTTTATATGGTGTGGAATAAATACTTCTTCTGTTTTTTCTGGTTTATTAAAGTAACCCTTCGCTAAACCCACTGATTCTATATATAATTCTCCAGGTATACCAATTGGACAAATCTTCATGTTATCATTTAATATCCAAACTTTATAATTATCCGCTGGTCTCCCAATTGGAATACTAGCAAGTTTGTCATTTAAATCCGCTGGAATTGGATATGTCGTTGTTGTAATTGTACACTCTGTCGGACCATACGCGTTATTTAGCTGAACATGAGTACCAATTCTCTCTCGCCATAATTTCACCACTTCAGCAGTAAGCATTTCTCCACCAACTGCAATTCTCTTTAATGAATCCAGCTTATACTTACTTTCATCTGGAAGATATGTTGCTACTTGTTGTAAGAAAATTGTAGCTAAACCTAAAATAGATGTTGCCTTTGTTTTATAAATCGCATTTGCAAAAGCATCAACTGACAGTCTTTGCTCATCTAATAATACATATACATTTCCACCACAAAATAATGATGCGAATAACTCCCAAATAGATGCATCAAAACTAAATGAAGGGAACTGTGCGAAAATATCTTCTTCACTTAATTCATAATGTCTTTGCATCCATGTACATAAATTCACTACTCCGCGATGTGCAAGCATAGTTCCTTTTGGATTACCTGTAGAACCAGATGTGTAGATCATATATGCAATATCATCAAGGTGGATAGACAAGTGTACATCCGTCTCCGGAAACTGTTCCATATCGTAAAGAGATAATTCCCGAATATCCTCAAACGGTACTTTCACTTCTTTCGTTAAAACTAATTTTGATTGGCTATCCTCAATAATATATTGTACTCGATTTGCTGGATAATCTGGGTCAATCGGAATATACGCCGCACCTGTTTTTAAAACGGCTACTATACTGACTACCGTATCAATACTTCTCTTCATAAAGATACCAACATAATCACCTTGTTTCACTCCGTTATGTAATAACATGTGAGCAATTTGATTACTTTTTTTATTTAATTGTTCGTACGTTAATGTTCCTTCCACTGAAGATAAAGCTATACGATTTGAAAACTTCCTTACGGTTTCATAAAACATCTCCGCAATACTTTTATTCGGGTATGGTACTTCTGTACAATTCAGCTCTTTATATATCGCTAATTCTTCATCTGTAATAATATTCATATCTACAACACATTGCGTTTCATTTGCAATACCTTGCTGAATTACATACTGAATTTGGTTCATATAGCGAAGCGCTGTTTTTTCCTCTAATTGCATTTCATTATAAGAAACTTCGAAGCAATTATCCTTGAATTCAATAATGTTTAATTGACTATTTCCATTTTCTTTTCCGACTGTAATTGCAGGTTTCCCCCACTTTTCTTCATCGTACTGTAACAACACCTTTTGTGCTTCTTCCATGCTTTCTAACTGCATTATTTGATCACTAATTTCTAATTTCAATTCTTCATAAGAAAGCTTTTGTGCAATTGTGATACATAATGGATAACTGCTATGTCCTATATAATAAGGAATGACTATTCGCTTTTCATTACTAATATGATGCATCCATATAAAAGCTGCTACTATTACATCTAATTTCTTTTGTTCAATCCTTTTGCTATCTTTTACTTTCCTTTGCTTATATTCGCTTACTTGAAAATCTTTCGGTATCATAAGCGGTTCATAATTATGTTGTAAAAATTGTTCATATCTCTCCATATATGAACGTTTTAACAAAATACTCATTCTGAATCCTCTCGCTCTCCATAATATAAAAATATAATGAAACTTTAATCATCGGAGGAAATCTTCCCCCAATGATTAAAATCACACTAAAATATCCTAAAATCCAAATATTCAATTATTATTTTTAGAGAGAAAGGTGCAGATTAATATCTACACCTTATATTGTAATATTAACTTTTAAATTCCCCAATTAACTCTTGTAACTCCTGTGAAAGCCAGCTTAAAGAAGTAGCTAATTCAGCTATATCTTGTACTGACATTTCCTGTTCTTTCATACTCTCTTCAATATTACTACTACTATTCGCATACGTATTTGCAATATGTGATAGTTCATTTACAACACGAACAATGTTCTGGCTATTTTGCAATATATCACTTGAATTGCTAGAAACAGCTCTAACTTGATTTGTAACAGATTGAGCTGATTTTGAAATTTTCTCAAAGAAGGAACCACTACTTTGAACGAGTGTAATTCCAGACTCTACCTCTTTTGAACCTTTTTGCATTGAAACTACAGCCTCTTCTGCTTCGGCCTGTGTTTCCCCAATTAATTTAGCTATATCTTTTGCTGATGCTTCCGTTTGTTCTGCTAATTTCCGCACTTCATCGGCAACAACAGCAAATCCTCTTCCAGCCGCTCCAGCACGTGAAGCTTCAATAGAAGCATTTAGAGCTAATAAATTTGTTTGATTTGAAATGCCAGTAATTACAGTTACAATATCACTAATTTCTTTTGATCTTGTTTCCAATGAATAAATAATAGAAGATAAATCTTGTACTGCATTTTGAATCAAACTCATTTGATTAATAATTTGTTCAATAACCCCATTACCCTCAATTGAATGTTGCTCCATACCTTCTGAGGCAACCGCAACTTGTTTCGCAGCCCCTGTTATTTCTTCCATCTTATTTTCCATTTCATGTACAATACCTAAGCATTGTTGTACAGAATTTTCTTGAGACTGGGCACCAGCTCTTAACCCTACCATAGAACTCGCAATCTCTTGAACTGCCATACTATTCTCCTCTGTACTTGCTGACAATTCTTGTGAAGAAGAAGAAACTTGTTCTGCCGTCTGTTTCACTTTATCTATAATTCCTTTAAACTTCTCGATAGTATTATTAAAATATGCATTAATAATACCAATGTCATCTGGTCTTTCTTCTAATTTAATACTTAAATCTCCTTCGCCCACTTTACGCAATCCTTCGCGTAAATCTCGCAATGGAGCAAGTGAATTGCGCACAATTAAGAATTGAATAACTGTCGCAATTAAAACTGAAATACAAATAAACATTAAACCTTGCATCGTAAATTTCTTCTTTGTACTAGGAACAATAGAAGCATCTACATCAGCCGCAACAATCGCAACAATGTTTTCTTCTCCATCTGTAATTGGCTCTAATATCGTTACCCATGACCCTAGCTCATCTTCATATATTTCAGTTATTTGGGCTTTTTTTGTGCTCATTACTTTATCGTATGCTTTCATCCAACGAGCTGGTTGTTCATAGTAGTCTCCTGGTTTTACTGGAACAGCATTTGCTAATTCCGTAGTCAAACCAACTACCTGCAGCTCACCTTTTGTATTTGTTTTTGCCCCAACAACATACGTTTGTCCAACACTTCTCAATTCTTTTGTAACTTCATCTAACTGCTCTGTTAACTTTTCTCTTTTCTCTCTCTGTGCCGTTGGGTCCTTCGCAACATCCCTCAATATTTCTGCATTTAATTTATGTAATACCGCATCTCCAGTTTCAAAAGACTGCCTTTCAAATAAAGACATCATACTACTTTGAAACATGTTAAAACTTAACGCCCCCATACTACCTACAAGCGTCAAAATAACGAGTACGGTTAACAATACATTTTTTTGAAGAAACGATAGCTTGTGCCAATATTTTTTCATTAACATCACCTTTCTAAATTAAACCCACCTAAAATTTAAATATTAAAATATTTTTATACCTAATCGATAACTGTTCTCAAATGGGTATAAATATAAAAAAAAGACCAATGAAAAAAGCATTGGTCAAGACCAACCCTATCCGTCCGGTAACTGGCTAGCATAGCCTTTCGACCTTAGCCCCTGTAGTTTTGCGTCCTCATGTTTCCATCAGTTTGCCTTTCTCGCTGAACGAGTTGAACGATATGGGAGTTCTATGAGAATTAAATTATTCTCTTTCAAAGATTACAACATACAGATTAAAATGTCCACTTATTTAGAGATATAAATACAAAGTTCCAATGTATTATTTTTTCGAAATAATTTCAAAAAATACATGAATGTTACTTTTTTTGTGTTATATAATAAAAAATGTAGAAAAATCGAGGTTTCTTTTGATTAATTATTTAATTTTCATTCAAATTAAACTATTCGAATATATCTTAACTTATGAATTTCGGAGGTAGTTTATCATGTTTTGGCTACAATTTCTTACCTTATTACTCTGTATTTTTATTGGTGCACGCTTAGGCGGAGTTGGTTTAGGAGTAATGGGTGGAGTTGGTATGGCAATACTTGTTTTTGTCTTCCACTTACAACCAACCGCTCCTCCTATCGATGTAATGCTTATGATTTTAGCAGTAATTACTGCTGCGGGTGCTTTGCAAGCTGCTGGAGGAATGGACTATCTTGTTCATCTAGCTGAGAAAGCATTACGAAAAAATCCAAAGCGTATTACTTTTTTTGCTCCAATTGTTACTTATTTATTCACACTATGTGCTGGCACTGGTCACGTTGCCTATTCCGTACTTCCTGTTATCGCAGAAGTCTCTCGTGAATCAGGAATTAGACCTGAACGCCCAATGTCAATTGCCGTAATCGCTTCTCAACAAGCAATTACAGCTAGTCCCATTTCAGCTGCCACAGTTGCTCTTTTAGCAATGTTAGCTGACTATAAAATCACTTTATTAGATATTTTAAAAGTAAGTATCCCCTCTACTTTCATCGCTTGTATGGTAGCTGCATTCGTTGCTAGTAAAATGGGGAAAGAACTAAATGAAGACCCTGAATACTTAAAACGATTAAAAGAAGGCATGATTCCTAAGCTTGAAGAGAAAAAAGAATTTGTAGGTGTAAAAGGTGCTAAATTATCAGTTATCCTTTTCCTAGTAGGAACTTTTCTTGTCGTACTTCTTGGTTCATTTGAAGTACTTCGTCCAGGATGGATGGTTGACGAGAAGTTAGTTCGTCTCTCCATGCCCAACACAATTGAAATGGTTATGTTAACTATCGCAGCTCTTATTATTATTTTCTGTAAACCAAATGTAGAAAGCATTGTTTCTGGTAATGTCTTCAAAGCGGGCGCAACAGCAGTTGTTGCTATTTTCGGTATCGCTTGGATGGGAGATACTTTCTTTAATGGAAACTTAAATATGATTCAAGGATCTATTCAGCATTTAGTAACAAGTGCACCGTGGCTATTTGCTATCGCATTATTCATTCTATCTATTTTACTGTACAGCCAAGCAGCAACAGTTCGTGCTTTAATGCCACTTGGACTATCTCTTGGTATTCCACCAGCATTACTAATTGCGATGTTCCCTGCCGTAAACGGATACTTCTTCATTCCAAACTACGGGACAATCGTTGCTGCCATTAACTTTGACCGCACTGGTACAACAGGCATCGGGAAATATGTACTAAATCATAGCTTTATGATTCCTGGTCTAATCGCAACCTTTACTTCTATCGGAATTGGAATGCTCTTAATATCAATTATGTTTTAAATAGAAAGCACAAACCTATATTTAAAAAGGTTTGTGCTTTTTTAATCAAACGTTTGTTTAAATATTTTTAACTGTCCATTCTTCCATTATGTTCTTTAATATTTGTGTGAAGTCCGCTGGGAAAAGATGACCCAAACCTTCTCTAACAATTAGTTTACAGTTCACATTATATTTCTCGAACATCGCCATTAATTGAAGCGTGTTTTCGTAAAACGGATCTTTATCTCCCATAACAATATATCCTTCTATATTCGTTATATCATTTGATACGACTATACTTTCAATCGCCTCAACATCTCGAATAGCGGGTATCACTGCAATAAATTTTTGAGTCGCTAACATATTCTTTAACGCTAACTCTATCGCTATATTTCCCCCTTGAGAAGCTCCCGCAAGGATGATGTCTTCCAAGTCATATTTATCTATAAAATCATTAAAATTTTTCATAATATCTTTTATAGCTATATCATGCTTATCCCAGCTATAAGAATTCATTCCATGTACTTGTGAGGATTGAGAAAAACCTAACATATACTCACGTAATATTTCTTCTCCATACCAATACAGTGCAAAATCATTTATGTTTGATCCTCTCCAATGTAAAGAAAATAGCCCTGTCTTCGCCTCTTCATTTCCATAAGTAAATAATTTCGGGTCGGCTGTTAGCTGCTGTTTCTTAAAGATTTCTTCACACTTTTTCACTATCATTTTAAAAGCAGCATTCTCTCGTAATCCCTTTAAATCTTCATCCTGCATAAGTGTATGTGGATTCCACCAAATCCCCTTTTGTAAAGCTTCATTTAAACTAACAATTGCTTCTTCATACTTCCCTTCTATTGAAAGTACACACGCTTCCCAAAAGCTAGTTTTATCCATCCTTTCAGGGAACTCTCTTTTCGCTTTATCTATGTATCTATAAATAACATCAAAGTCTCCTTGTTCGAATAAACGAAATAATTCATTTTGCAACTCTACAAACTGTTTACGTTTCAAAACAATCATCTCCCTTTTTCTGAATATCAATATCAGACAAAAATAAAAAGCTATGTAGCATTTTATTACTACATAGCCTTCTTCTACAAACTCTTACTTACTTCCTCTACTAGCTCCTTTGTACTTTCATAAGCAGATTCCGCTAAACTAATCGCAGAAATAATAGAGACTCCATCCGCACCTGCTTCTATAACAGAAGCAGTATTTTCAATCGTAATCCCACCAATACCGACAATCGGTATCATAATTCCTTGTTCTCTAAAATGGGCTAATCCTTTCGTTCCTTGAACAGCTTTCGTGTCTTTTTTTGTACTCGTTGGAAAAATAGGTCCTACACCTAAATAGTCAGCCCCATTTTCAATTGCCCAGCGTGCTTCTTCAATTGTATGTGTAGATACACCAATAATTTTATCACCCATTTTTTCACGAACAGATGTAATTCCCTCATCATCTTGTCCAACGTGAACACCATCTGCATCTAGTTCAATGGCTAATTCAACATCGTCATTTACGATAAACGGTACACCATACTCCTTGCAAAGTGCTTGCACCTCTTTGGCAAACTGTAAACGTTTCTCTCCCGTTAAAGCTCCTTCTCCCTTTTCGCGAAATTGGAAAAGTGTCACTCCGCCGTCTAACGCTTCTTTCAATACAGCTAACGGATCCTTCATGCAGTTATTACTTCCCATAATAAAATACACTTGCAATAGCTTAGACATTTTATCTATTTCAATGCGTGCCATTTCTTTCACTCCTCTTACTCTAACTCCTCAATCTTTCCATACTTCTCAATATCAGCTGAAGTTGTATTCGCTAATTGATTTAAAAATTCAATTTGGAAACTACCAGGTCCTTTTTCTACCGTTTTAGCCGCTGCTAGTTCCGCTGTTACTCCATAAAATGTTAATGCCGCCGCGGCTGCCTTTACGTAATCTTTTTCTACCGCTGTAAAAGCTCCTATTACAGAAGTTAGTAAACAACCTGTCCCCGTAACTTTCGTTAAAATAGGATGACCGTTTCGAATGAGAACAGTTCGCTCTCCATCTGTAACAACATCTTCTTTTCCAGTAATCACCGCAACTGTATTCAATTCATCTGCTGCCTGTTTTGCAATACTTACAACATTTCCTTGTCCAGCACCAGCGTCTACCCCTTTAATTTCCCATCTCTCATTAATAACGTTCGCTATTTCAGCTGCATTTCCGCGGATAATCGCTAACTCGATTTCAGCCGGAATATGTCTCGCAACTTCTGTTCGATAAGACGTTGCTCCTGCACCAACTGGATCAAACAGTACTGGTACATTGTTCACATTTGCTGATTTACCCGCAAGTAACATCGCTTCTACTTCTTCAGGACGAAGTGTCCCCATGTTTAATACTAACGCTCCCGCAATGCTAGCCATTTCTGCCACTTCTTCTTTTGCATACGCCATTACAGGCGATGCCCCTAACGCTAGCAAACCGTTCGCTGTAAAATTTGTTACAACAACATTTGTAATATTATGAACAAGCGGATTAGAATCTCTTACTAAATCCACTACTTTACTAATTTCTTGTACATTCATTTTTTTCATCTCCTAACTATAATGGTGGGAGATACACAAAAAGACACTTTGCGTACGCAAAGTGTCTGAATATGTGCTTTTACACTCTCCCTACGCTGGCATTATCCAACAGGTTCAAATGGTCAATGACGGATTAATAGTCATACTCTCAGTTTGCATCCACAAACTCCCATGTGTTTATTATTCATCTAATTCAAAGTCTACTCTTATTCTAATAAAATAACAAGTTCTTTACTTTTCCGTCCTTTAAAACGACAATACGGTCTGCATAACAAGAAACAAATTTTTTTTGCTATTTTAATAGAAACATCTTCAACACCATCTTTATTTCCATTCATCAAAAATCATTCAAACTTCGAGCGTAACTGAATCTCAAGAAAATGTATGCTATATTTAACGTATGGAAATTTGAAAGGATGTTTTTAATATGTCAAAAAGCGTTGTAATCGCTGAAAAGCCTTCCGTTGCACGAGATATTGCTCGCGTACTGAAGTGTGATAAAAAAGGAAACGGCTATCTTGAAGGTAGTAAATATATTGTAACTTGGGCTTTAGGTCATCTCGTTACATTAGCAGACCCAGAAAGTTATGATGTGAAATATAAAAAGTGGAATTTAGAAGATTTACCGATGCTACCGGAGCGTTTGAAATTAACGGTTATTAAACAAACTGGGAAACAATTCAATGCTGTGAAAAGCCAGCTACTTAGAAAGGATGTAAATGAAATTATTGTAGCGACAGATGCTGGACGTGAAGGAGAATTGGTCGCTCGCTGGATTATTGATAAGGTTCGCATTAATAAACCGATCAAACGTCTATGGATTTCATCTGTTACTGATAAAGCGATTAAAGATGGCTTTGCAAATTTAAAACCCGGTAAAGCATATGATAATTTATACGCTTCAGCTGTCGCACGTTCTGAAGCTGACTGGTATATCGGCCTTAACGCAACTCGAGCTTTAACAACTCGCTTTAATGCTCAGCTAAATTGTGGTCGTGTACAAACACCCACTGTTGCTATGATCGCGAGCCGTGAAGATGAAATAAAGAACTTCAAAGCTCAAACTTACTACGGTATCGAAGCTCAAACAACGAATCAGTTAAAACTAACTTGGCAAGATGCAAACGGTAATAGCCGTAGTTTTAATAAAGAAAAAATTGATGATATTGTAAAAAATCTAGATAAACAAAATGCCACTGTTGTGGAAATTGATAAAAAACAGAAGAAGTCATTCTCTCCTGGTCTTTACGATTTAACTGAATTACAGCGTGATGCAAATAAAAAGTTTGGTTATTCTGCTAAAGAAACATTAAACATTATGCAGAAGTTATATGAACAACATAAAGTGCTAACGTATCCTCGTACAGATTCACGTTACATTTCATCTGATATCGTTGGAACACTTCCAGAACGTCTAAAAGCTTGTGGCGTCGGAGAATATCGTCCTTTAGCACATAAAGTATTACAAAAACCTATCAAGCCTAATAAATCATTTGTTGATGATAGTAAAGTAAGCGATCATCATGCAATTATTCCAACAGAAGGATACGTTAACTTCTCAGCCTTCACAGATAAAGAGCGTAAAATTTATGATTTAGTTGTAAAACGTTTCTTAGCTGTTTTATTCCCAGCATTCGAATACGAGCAACTAACATTACGTACAAAAGTTGGCAAGGAAACATTCATTGCACGTGGGAAAACAATTCTACATGCCGGTTGGAAAGAAGTATATGAAAATCGCTTTGAAGATGACGATGTAATGGATGACGTAAAAGAGCAACTTCTACCTCACATTGAAAAAGGTGATACATTAACTGTAAAGTTAATTATGCAAACATCAGGTCAAACAAAAGCACCTGCACGATTTAATGAAGCAACTTTACTTTCAGCAATGGAGAATCCTACAAAATATATGGATACGCACAATAAACAACTTGCTGATACATTAAAATCGACTGGTGGATTAGGTACTGTAGCAACGCGTGCTGATATTATCGACAAGCTATTCAATTCGTTCTTAATTGAAAAACGTGGCAAAGATATTCATATTACTTCAAAAGGCCGTCAGTTACTTGATTTAGTACCAGAAGAGTTAAAATCCCCTACACTAACTGGTGAATGGGAACAAAAACTTGAGGCTATCGCAAAAGGTAAGCTGAAAAAAGAAGTATTCATTTCTGAAATGAAGAACTATACGAAAGAAATTGTTTCTGAAATTAAATCGAGTGATAAAAAATATAAACATGACAATATTTCAACGAAGTCTTGTCCAGACTGCGGCAAACCGATGTTAGAAGTAAACGGTAAAAAAGGCAAAATGCTTGTATGCCAAGATCGTGAATGTGGTCACCGTAAAAATGTATCCCGCACTACAAACGCACGCTGCCCGCAGTGTAAGAAAAAGTTAGAATTACGCGGTGAAGGCGCTGGCCAAATTTTCGCATGTAAATGTGGCTATCGCGAAAAACTTTCTACATTCCAAGAAAGACGTAAAAAAGAATCTGGAAACAAAGCTGATAAGCGCGACGTTCAAAAATATATGAAACAACAAAACAAAGAAGAAGAACCATTAAACAACCCATTCGCAGAAGCATTAAAAAAATTAAAATTTGATTAAACAAAAAGGTTCCTACCACTATCGGTAGGAACCTTTTATTTTAATGAATGATTTTACTTCCTTTTGCATTCTCAACGAATTTTTCACTTGATTTGTTAATTGGTGTTTTCAGTAATAGCGCAGCAACAATCATAACTACTACGAAAGCACTTAATACAAGTAAATCTCGCGTTACGATATCCCAAAGCATTCCACCTACTGTTTCACGAATTGCACTAATTGCATATGTGAATGGTAAGAACGGATAAATCGCTTGGAAGAACGGTGGTGTCATTTGAATTGGGAACGTACCACCCGATCCCGCTACTTGCAGTACAAGTAAAATAATCGCCATCGATTTCCCAACGTTTCCGAAAATAGAAACGAGTGAGTATACGATACAAACGAAGACTCCACCAATAAATAAACTAAATAACACAAACCAGAATTTATCGACTACGTACGTACCGAGTAAGAATATATCTCCCATGGATACGATAAACGCTTGTGAAAGACCTATCGTTAAGAATGTTAATAAACGTCCGAAGTAAACTTCATGGCTCTTATAATTCGCGCCCTCTTCATGTACTTCTACCGTTAATAATGAAACCATTAATAATGCGCCTACCCATAATGCAAGCACTGTATAAAATGGTGACATCGCTGAACCGTAGTTCGGCATCGCAAATAATTTATTCTCTTTTAAATTTACTGGATTCGCAAAGTAGTCACTTTGCTTTTCAACATCATTTTTCAATAAGCGTATGATGTCTTTTATATCCTCTTCTGATTCAAAATCACGAATTTTATCTGCTAACTCTTTAATCTTTTTCTCAGTAGCTGGCATTTCAGCTTTAATATCTGCTAGTTTCTTTCTACCGTCTACTAAGCCTTTTGATGAATCTTCTAGTAATTTTTTAACATCTGGAAGCTTTTTGTCTGCATCATTTAAAATTTGAGTTGTATTTTTCGACATCTCTTTTGTACGAGCAATTGCTGTATTGAAGCCTGGTACAATTTCTGAATCATACGTCGATAATACATCTGTTAATTGAGCTGATCCGCCCTTCGCAGCGTTGTTAATACTTTCAATTACATCTTTTGTAGGTTTCTGGCCATTGTTAAGAAGTGTAATTCCCTTATTTGTTGCCTCTACACCTTTTTGCAGACTACTTTTCGCTTTATTTAATTTCGCAATTCCATTATTAAGGTTTTTATCACTATTTACATCTGCTAAAACCTTATTTGTGCTTTCTAGAACAGGAATCATATCATCAATTAAACCGATTCCAGCTTGGAATTGACCATTTAAACTTTTTAAGGCTTCCTTCGAACCTTCTAAGCCATTAATACCTCTATTTTGTACATCCTCTAATGCTTTTTGAACACTAGATTTAGTACTTTCAAGACTATTCTTTGCTTTCTCATAATCCGCTTTTGCATTATCATACATTTCATTCGCATCTGCTTTAGCTTGATCTACTGTGCTAACTGCTTTTTTATAATCTGCTACAAATGTTTCATTGTAATCTTTTTCCGCTTGATCAATTAATGCATTTGCTGCATCTAACTTTTGATTTGCTACATCTGTTACATCTTTCTTTACTTCTTGTCCTGTACCAATAACATTTACGATATCTTTAATTCCGTTATTCGCATTTTCCATACCGCTTTTAAGCTTAGTTAAGCGATCCACTCGACCTTGGAAGAAGCTTTTTCCAAAATCAGTCGTGGCTGAGTTTTGAAGTTCAGTAAATATATTAATAAGATATGAAATATTTTCTGTACGAGCTTGCAGTTGATCTGATACTGCATTTAAATCTTTCTTTGCTTGCTCTGGATCAAACTGACCATTTTGCAATCCATTTACAACACTTTTCCCATAAGCTGTTCCTGCACGTGATGAGCTTAAAACATTATTTACTGTTTGATTAATATTTTGTGCTATCCCCTTATAACCATCACTATTCAACTTAGAAAGGTCCGGTCTTGCAGGGAATTCAGGTAATCCATTCATTCCAGAGAAATCAGGAATGTTTAAATCAACACCTGGATTCATTAAAAAGTCGGTAAATGCAGCTGCACTATCCATGACACCTTGTGCTACTACTAAATCATTTCTTATCGTTCCTGGAGCGTTTTTCAACGTTTGATCTTGATTCGCAAAGAACTTATCTAAATTTGCCAACGCTTCTTGCCCATCATTTATTACACTCTCTACAACAGGTAAATCTTTTTGTGCCACTTTCACAATATCTTCCGCTCGAGTCGCATCATCTAGCGCCTTATCCATGAGTGTATTCATTTCTGGGAACTGAGCTTCTAATTTAAATACAAGATCTTTTACTTTCTCGATACTCGGTAAGTTCGTTTCTAAATCGATTCCAAGGTCATTGAAGATTTTAAAAATCTCACCGTTTGCTGTTTTAACAAAGTTTTTACTAATCTCTTCTGTAAGACCCGATGCACCTTTCGCTGTAATCTTCGGTGCAATAGCATTTACCTTTTCATTTACGTAATAATCAATTTCTGGTTTCTGTGGATTTTCATTCAAGACTGTTGCAATCTTTTCCGAAAAATCTTTTGGGATAGTAATACTTGCAGAATAGTCTCCACGCTCTACTCCATAAATTGCTTGCTTTTCATCAACAAACTTCCACCCAAAATTTTTGTCCTTCTTAAGTGAATCTACAATTTCTTCCCCAATGTTAATATCTTTTCCTCTTAAATTTGATCCAACATCTTGGTTAGAAACTGCAATCTGGATTCCTTTCGTATTTCCGTAAGGATCCCAAGAGGCTTTAATGTTAAACCACGCATATAACGATGGTAGAACCATCAAACCTAATACAATAACAATCGCAGCCCAATGTTTGGCCACATTCCGTAAGTCTGTCTTATAAATACGCCAAATCTGTTTCATATAAGTTATCACCTAATCATATATTTTTCCTTCTTTAGAAAATGATACATACATTTTGCAATTATATCACTTTCTACATCGTGGATTAAACGAAAACATACTATTATTCCCATTAAATATTTCACTTACTTCATTATATAACGAAGTAAAAAAAGTATGCATACAAAATGACCAAATTAGTTTTACATTCAATAATAACAAATATATAGGAAATGTCATAAAAAATACAAGTATTTTCTCTTGGAAATACTTGTATTCCTAAAAAAAATCCTCACAGCTTTTCATCATCTGTGAGGATTTCTTCTATTATATATCTACTTGTACTTCTACACCGAAATGATCTGAAATTATCTTTCGGTTTGTACCATTAAAAATGACTTTTGAAGAACGAACCTTTTCACTTTGGTTACACAGTATTAAATCGATTCGCAAATTATGTTTATTTTCATCCCAACCAGCAATCTCGCCTTGGACAGTTGTTCCCTCATCCTTCTCTATCGCTAGTTCATATGTGTCATACAAACCTTTTTGCATCGTATACTCATAACCCTCGCCTTCCAAACGAGCATTGTTATTAAAATCACCCATTAAGAAGGCAAGCTCATTACTATCTACACGCTCCATCAAACGATCGATTTGACCTTTGAATGACTCTTCTTCATCATTCCACCAACCGAGATGGCAAGAGTAAAACGTTATATTCTTACCATTATAAGCAATTGTTGCACTTACAATTTTACGTGTTTTCCAATACGTTGTATCTTTGTTTTCTGATACAAAGAACGTATCTTCTTTTATAATACTATGTTTTGTTATAATCGCTAATCCTTCTTCATACACATCATAACCAATATGAGAGAAATCCCAAGTAATATTGTAATCTTTTACATGTAATGCTTTTAACTCTTCTAATAGTAAAAGTCCAAAATTATCTTCTTTCTTGTTACCGCATACATTTTTAGCCCCTATCGACTGACTTACTTCTTGCAATGCGATGACATCGTACTCTTCTTCTTGAATGACTTTAGCAAGATATTTTATCTTTTCCATTTGATTCTCTTCTTGCCAAGAGTGACAGTTTAAAGTTAGCAATTTCATATTATTACGCACCTAACATATCTTGAATGTCTGACTTTAATACGTCAGCTTTCGGACCATATACTGCTTGTACCCCTTTATCTTTTACAATAAGTCCTAAAGCACCATTTTGTTTCCACTGCGCCTCTGGTGCAACAACATCTAAATCTTTTACCGTTACACGTAAACGTGTCATACAAGCATCTACGTCAGCAATATTTTCTTTTCCACCTAATAAATCAATAACTTTTGTTGCTAGTGAACCATCTTGTACATTTCCTGTTCCTTCTGATGCCTCATCTTCATTATCAATATAGTTACCTGCACGTCCTGGCGTTGGTAAATTGAATTTTTTAATTAAGAAATTGAATAATGTAAAGTTCAGACCGAAGAATACTAATGAAACGATAACAAAGTTGATTAAGTCTCTTGTTAAACCTGCGTTAACCATCATTGGTGTACGAGTAATTAACTCAATAAATCCAAATGCGTGAACACGTAAATCAATTAAATCTGCTAATGCGAATGCAAGTCCTGTTGTAATAGCATACACAACATATAATACTGGTGCAATAAACATGAACATGAATTCAATTGGTTCTGTAACACCTGTTAAGAATACTGCTAATGCAGCTGATAAGAACATTGGTTTATATTTTGCACGTTTTTCTTTATCAACATTACGGAACATCGCGAAAGCAATACCCATTAACGCTGCTGTTGAACCGATAACTTGTCCAGCTTTGAAACGAGCTGGTACAACATTATTTAATAGATCGTTATATGCTTTTGTATCTCCACTTGCTAATAAGTTATTTAAATCTGTAATCCATGCAAGCCATAATGGATCTTGCCCTGCTACAACTTGTCCAACTTTTGAGCCAGTTAACATCGTATATGTTCCGCCTAGCTCTGTGTAGTTCATCGGAATCGTTAACATATGGTGTAAACCGAATGGTAATAGTAAACGCTCTAACGTTCCATATACAAATGGTGCAACAATTGGTGCACTATCCTTTGAAGCTGCAATCCAGCGGCCAAATTCATTTAATCCACTTTGAATGAATGGCCATAAAAGTGATAATACAATTGCAGTTACTGTAGACCAAACAATTACAACGAATGGTACGAATCGTTTTCCATTAAAGAATGCTAATGCCTGTGGCAGTTTGTTATAGTTATAATATTTGTTATATAAAGTAGCTCCTAAGAAACCTGTGATAATCCCTACGAAAACTCCCATGTTTAATGCTGGTGCACCAAGTACAGAAGTAAAGTAATCTTTTACAATTAAATCTCCTGCTAATACTGAAGAAACTTTCGCTTTTGAATCCGCTAACATTTCAGCGTTTACGCCAAATATAGCTCCTGTAATTCTGTTTGTTAAGACGAATGCTAGTAGCGCTGCAAATGCACCACCTGCGCGATCCTTCGCCCAAGATCCCCCAATTGCTACTGCGAATAAGATGTGCAGATTTGTAATAATTGCCCAACCGATGTCTTCCATTACGCGAGCGATTGTATGAACTGCGTTAATATCCCCAGCAGACATCCCAATTAACTTACCGATAGAAATCATTAAACCAGCTGCTGGCATTACAGCTACAACAACTAATAATGCTTTCCCGAACTTTTGCCAAAAATCAAAAGACGTAATTTTCATCTGTTCTTCCTCCCCTTTATTTATAACAACATAATGATTTAAATTATAATTTCTGTTTCCTTTATGAAAACGATCCCTCATTTTACTTTACTTTTATCTTTACGCAACCGTTTTCATAAATCTATTTTAATAAAAGCGTTTTCACTTTGCAATAGAAATTTATTTTTTTTCATAAAAAAAGATGCTCTAAGAGCATCCTTTTTTATTATGAAATGCGATAAACCCTTGTTTCATAAGGCTTTAACGCGATTGTAGTTAATTGTTCATGTTCCGCAACTTCATAGTTATTTAAAAGCAAACGTTTGCGTTCTAGTCCGAATGAACTCTCATTATACACAGCTTCCTCTTTTGAGATATTGCTAATTACAATGATTTTTTCATCGTTTAATGTACGAGTATATGCATAAATTTGCGGATCATCTTCTAAAAGTAAATCGTACGTACCGTAATTCAGTACATCGTGCTCTTTTTTCAAGGAAATCATTTTCTTATAGAAATTGAAAATAGAGTTCTCTTCATTCTTTTGCTTTTCAACATTAATTTCTTTGTAGTTTGGATTCATACCAAACCAAGTTGCACCTGTTGTGAAGCCAGCATTCATCTCACCGCTCCACTGCATAGGTGTACGTGAATTATCACGGCAAGAAGCCCATATAATTTCCATCATATCTTGATGTGATACACCCTCTGCAATTTTCTCGCGATATAAATTTTTAATTGCTACATCATCGTAATCTTCAATATTTGGGAATTGAACATTTGTCATCCCAATTTCTTGTCCTTGATAAATAAACGGTGTACCGTGCATAAAGAAATACATTGCTCCAAGAGCTGTTGCACTTTCACGCCAATATTGTTTATCATCTCCCCAAGTTGAAACGATACGTGGCTTATCATGATTCTCGATATATAAAGCATTCCATCCTTTATTTTCTAACCCTTTTTGCCATTTCGTTAATACCTTTTTCAGCCCTACAACATCAAGATCTTTCTTCTTTTCTGCATCCCATAAGCTTAAATGTTCGAATTGGAATACCATATTGAACTTACCTTGCTCTTCTCCAACCCAAAGCTCAGCATCTTCAATCTTAACGCCATTCGCTTCACCAACAGTCATAATATCGTACTTAGAAAATGTATTTTCTTTTAATTCTTCTAATAAAGGTTGAATGCCATCCACATTCATATGTTTATCAAAAGATGGTACATACTTTAGTTCTTTTGGATTTGGCATATCTTTAAAGCCATCTTCTTTTTTAATATGGCTGATCGCATCCACACGGAAACCATCAATTCCTTTATCAAGCCACCAATTAACTGTATCGTATAACACTTCGCGAACTTCTTTATTCTCCCAGTTTAAATCTGGTTGTTTACGCGAGAATAAGTGTAAATAATATTGTCCTGTTACTTCATCATATTCCCATGCCGAACCATTAAAAATACTTTCCCAGTTGTTTGGTTCCGCACCATCTTTACCATCATGCCAAATATACCAATCACGCTTCGGATTGTCTTTAGATGAACGAGACTCAATAAACCATGGATGTTCATCACTTGTATGATTAATAACTAAATCAATAATAAGCTTCATATCACGTTTATGAACTTCATCTAGTAAAGCATCAAAGTCTTCCATCGTCCCAAACTCATCCATAATATCTTGATAATCACTAATGTCATAACCATTATCATCATTAGGTGACTTATACATTGGACAAATCCAAATTACATCTATTCCTAAATCCTTTAAATAATCCAGTTTCGCAATAATACCTTGTAAATCTCCAATACCATCACCATTTGAATCCATAAAGCTACGTGGGTAAATTTGATAAGCAACCGCTTCTTTCCACCATGTTTTCTTCATAATAACCCTCTCCTTTTGCATCTCGATTTTTTATGCAAACGTTTTCGTAACACTATCATAACAAAATATGAATAGTTTGCAACGAGAATTTTTTACACTACTATTAAATATCTACATTCCATTACGAAATCATCCCCTATTTCATTGTTATTGCAGAAGTTTTATTATTGTCAGATCTGATTAGCTTACTTTCTTTAATATAAAATAAGACCATGATTATTGTGCATCTTCCACTTATCTTCTTTGTTTCACTAAATTTTGATGTAGTAGTATCAATATCCGTTAATGTAAAATTCTTACTTGTCACATGAAATGATTCCAAATATGAAGGTATTAAAAAAGGTGATCCCTATTTTCACACAGAGATCACCGCCTTAAGATTACATTATTTTTTAATACCCTTATAAGGGGGAACATTTCAACTTCCTTCTCCAAACAATTCCTTTTATTACCTATATATTTTAGCTTAGTTTCCCTGCTTCGTCTTTTTCCTCTTTCTTCTTCTCATGCAAACAGAAAGTAAAGGTACAACTAAAATAAAGATTGGAACGGCTACCATCCAATCTTTGGACGTAGATGGTTTTGAAATCATTTCTTTTTCTTTTTCTTCATAAGGAATTCGATGCCCTCTAATTAACAAACGATGTGTATTTACACCATAAGGAGTACATGTAATTAAAGTAGCGTAATCCTTATTTTCCACAATTAATAGATCATCTACTTCGTGCGGCAACACAACTTTAATTTGATCTACTTTATAAGCAAGGACCTTATCTAATGAATGAATATAAAAAACATCCGATTCCTTCATTTTATCTAAATCAGTAAATAATACTGCAGAAGGTAAACCTCGATGCCCCGTTAAAACAGTGTGTGTGCTTGTTCCGCCTACTGGTAATGAAGATTTATCTAAATGACCTACACCGCGACTCAAAACTGCCTCTGAGGTCCCTTGATAGATTGGAAGCTTCACATTAATCTGAGGTATCTCAATATACCCCATTGTATCGCCTAGATTTAAAGCATCTGCATAAGAATTTTGATCATCTTTTTGTTGTTCAGCAAATGGATCTGAAAATGTTTGCCCAGAGTTTTGAACTTGCTTATTATGCTCATCCGCCTCTTTTTCTCGACGTTCGAGCTCTTTCTTTTGAAGGGACTTTACAGCTTTATCATAGGAACTAACTTGAGAATAATGTGTTCTTGTCGCGAACCAATCGCTTACAGTTGGATACAAAAATATACCTAGTCCTAATAAAAAAATGCATCCAAAAAAGATATTTTGTTTCATAGTACCCCCTTTAAGTATTTAAAAATATTAAAAAGAGGAAAGCTATTCGCTTCTCCTCTTTTTATGCTATATCATTATCATTTTCTAAAACCTTAATTTTTCGCTGTATTTCTTCTGAAGAAAACAAATGCTGCTACAGCCATCAACACAAGACCTACTACAGTAAATAGCATTGTTCCCATACCACCTGTTGAAGGGAGTACCCAGCCACTTTTATTATTCTCTACTTTTAATGCAATAGTTTTGTGCTCCGCATTAATTGTTACATTAATTGGATCTCTTAATTTTTGATAAGAAGCTTTTGTACCGTCTTCTTTTTCATAAGTTGGTGCTTTCGTTTCAACTACTTGATAGTCTCCGTAAGGGAGGTTATTCCATGTGATAATACCATTTTCATCAGATACACCTTTTACTTCTTGCTTTCCTACTACTACCACATTACCTTTTTTATCTTGTAATTCGAATTCTGCACCTTGTAATTTCTTATTATCAGCACCATCAACTTTCGTCAACTCAATGCTACCAGCTGTTGGGACAACAATTACTGGCTTAGATTCTTTTTGATCTGTTATATTATTATTATTTTCAAAATCGATTGTCGCTTTATTTGGAATTTCCGTTCCAGCTGCTACGTCTTCTTTAATCTGTGATTTAATTTGTAAATGCAACTCTTTTTTCCCATTTAATTTTGAGAAATCTTTCACAGTCGCTGTTACTTTTTGACCTTCTACAACTACTTCTACCACACTTGAATCTACTTCTACACCATCGATGTACACAACTGGTTTTCCTTGAATTACTAATCGATTATCTAACGTATCTGTTACAACATACTGTTTATAGTCTTTAATATCTTCTGGAATTAATGTTTTAATATCATAGTTATAATCTGTTTGTGTATTAATCGGTAAGAACTCTAGATCCTTATTAATCTTTTTATCAATCGTTGGCTCTTCATAGTTCTTTACTTCCACAGTCTCTACTTTACCAGATGTAATTGAACCATCTTTATTAAGAGTACCTGATTCAGTAATTGAGAATTCATGTTTTGTTGGATCTGTAACATAACCTTTTGGTGCTTCTTTCTCTTGGAAATAATACTTACCATACTCTAAACCTTCTACACGAATTTTACCATCTGTACCTGTTACTAACTTTTCTTCAACTACTTTACCATCCTCTGTATATAAAGAGAATTCTACACCTGAAAGTACTTTACCTTTCGCGCCTGTTTTTGTTAGTTCTACTGCTCCACGTTTGATTTCATTCTTTGGATACATGTGAACATCGTAGTTTAGCACATCGCCCGTTTTACTTGTCATTGGAATGTCAACTGTATACGTATTTGGATTTAAGTTAACATGCTCTGGTCCAGCAACTTCTTTTACTTCATAACGTCCTAACGGTAAATTTGTAAATACTGCCTCACCTTTATCAGTTGTTGTCATTTTGATTGCTTCTGCGTTTGTTACAGGCTTTACATTTTCCTTTACAATCTTTCCATCATTTGAAATCTTTTCGAATGACGCAATTTGCTTAATTTCAAATGTTACACCTTTTAATGGACTAACCTTTTCAGGTAAAGTTTGATTCGCAGAACCATCACCTTCTACACCTGGATTCCCATTTTTTTCTTGTGCGTACTTATGAATGGTTAAAGAACCTGTATTTTTTGATGCTGCACTCACAAACATACTAGGCAACATAGAAAACGTTAATGCCAAAATTAAAAGCATACTGAAAATCTTTTTCATATTATTCTTCCTCACTATCTCTATAAATTTTTCAATTTAAAACTCTATTACTTATTCCTTTTATTTCGAACATATAAGAACACAACTAGTAACATTAAAATCCCACCGATGGAATAGAAAATGCCTGTTCCTATACCTCCCGTTTTCGGGATTTCCCACTGACTCTTTTGATTTTCTATTGTTATTTTGTGTACTGATGATCCGACTTCTACTGTAATTGGCTCTTTCAAAAGCATATAACCACCTGGGGCTTGTACTTCTTTAATTGTATATTTTCCAAACAATAATGGATTAGAAACTGCCTTACCATTTTCATCTGTTGTTAATTTCCCAATCTCTTTACCATCTTTGTCTAAAATCTGAAACACAGCATTTTTTAATTTCAGATTGACATCTGTAGCGTCGACCTTCGTAATTTCAATTACACCTTTTTCTAGCAATTCATTTTCAACGGTCTTCTCTATGGGCGTTTTTGTGTCTTTCGTTATTTCAAAGTCGTATGATTTATTATCTAGTTTATAACCTTCTGGAGCTTCGACTTCAACTAGCTTATATTCGCCAATTGGTAAATCCATTGCCTTAGCTTTTCCATCTTCATCCGATGTAATTGTTTGAATGACATGATTATCTTTATCTCGGACTTCGAAAACAGCACCTTTTAATGGAATGTTGCTGCCTTTTTCTACCTTCGTAACTTCTAACTCTCCAGCACCAACTATATCTTCAACTAGTCCAGCATCGATTGTCATATTATGTTCATCTTCACCAAGTTTGATCATTTCTGAATATCCATCTTTATCAACATTCGAATCAATTCTTTCATCGTTACCAACGTTTTTGTTTGTCCATTTGTAACCATCTGGCAACTTAAATCTCACTTGGTATTCACCCGGATCTAAATTTACAAACTTGTAATAACCAGGATTTCCTTTTTTGTCATTACCAGTTCTCGTCATACTAATAACTTTTCCATCTTTATCTAATAGCTCTACGACTACACCATTCACACCAGTGTTTCCGTCGTTTTGAATACCATCTTTGTTTTTATCTAGCCAGACGTAATCTCCTAATGAGCTCTTTTTCGAAGCTTGTAATTGTACACCCACTCGGTTTGGCTCTGCTGGTTGAATCCAATTTCCTGTTACATCATTTATCGCACTGTATCCAAATGAATTCCATGCAATTCCTGCCGAAGCATCCATATCAACAGGTGCACGCATTGACCATTCTAGTGTCGCTGCTTCGCCTGGATATACAAGCTTATTCTTATCAAATTCAAATTTAACTGCCGTTACTTTTGTTAAATCCGCCGGTGGCTCTAAAGACCAATTCGGATCATTTGCACCATCTGGATTCACAAAAGCATCATTTCCTTGAATTAAATCATCACGCTTAGGTTTTGAAACAGTCGTATAATAAATCTTAATGAAATCACCGTCAGTAAGTTGGATTGGTGATGTTAAGTATGGGGTCCATTTGCTACCACGCTCTTGTGAATGATTCTTCGTTTGTAAAACTGACTGGTCACCCTCCGCAGGGAATATATCAATTAAGACACCATTCCTAACAGCTACGGTCCCACCATTTTCAATTTTCAAGCGATATTTCACTTCTCCACCTGGTACTGTTGTTGCTACTTCTGGTGAACCTTTCCAGCTATCGTCTAATTCACCTTTTACATATTTAATTGATTTTAAAGATTGCTCTTCTTCAATCTCAACAGCATCTTGACTTTCAATAATTGGGTCATTTATATCATCATCACCATCAAGATCATTTTCATCTTTTCCTGTTGGTTGTCCCCACTTGTCTGCAGATACTATTGTTGAGACATTAGACATTAAGCCCGCCTTATTATAGTACTTGCCTGCCATCGCAAAGTTATTAACCTTTACTTTAAACTTAACAGTCACAGCGTCTCTCGGTGAAACATCTAATTCAGGGAAAGTCCATCGTAAAAGGGTTCTTCCTTTTTCTTTATAGTTCGGAATCGTTTCTACCTTTACTTTTTTTGCATCATAAGGTTTTCTATCCCATTCATCTTTAACGACAGCAAATGTCTCCGAACCTGGAACATATTCTAACCCCTTTGGTAACCAATCTACAATTATTGGTTGTTTTAAAGGTGTAGAACTCCAATCAACTTTACCAGTTAATTCAAATTCTACTTCTTCTCCCTTGATATACTTTTCTCCAGGCTTTGTTAACGCCTTTTTCTTAAAAGTAACCTTTGCTTCAGGATTTTCTTTTACTTTTACTTGTGCTGTCGCTTCTTTTATATAGTTTTTTCCATCAATATCATATGAAATGTGTGCGGTATTTTTCAAAATACCTTCTTTAAAGTTCGGATCATCCACTTTAAACATTAACCATGCGCCATAACTCATTTTAAAATCTGCAGGCACTTTACCAAATTCATATCGAATTCCGGTTACTTTATCACCTTCAAATAATGATAAAGAAGAAACATCTAACCATTCTCCGTTCGTATTACCACGAATCACTTTCCATTCTTTCCACTCTGGATTATTCTTCGTTTTGTATAAAATCTTATATTCACTTACACCTGAAAATGCACCTGTATGCATTCTCGTAAAATGAAGTTGTTCATCAAAACGGTCATCTTGAAGCACAAAATTATCAATTTCCTTAGAATATTGATTTTGAATGTTAGATAGTGTAAAAGCAATTTCTTCTTCTTTACTGTACTCAGACTTTTGGGCAGCCTTTCTCAGCTCTGAAAAAGCTTGCTCAGGAGGAATAACAGGAGGTTTTTTATTTGATATTTCAACATACGCATGTGTTTGTTTTGTTAATTCCTCTTCCCCTTTTGGCTTTAGTTTTGCCTCAACTCTATTTAGAACTTGTTGATTTTGATCCTCACCAAAATTTTCCTCTGGGAATTTAACCTTAACTTTAACAACTTTCTCGCCTTCTACATTTTTCAAATCCCATACGACTGTATGTGAATTCGCATCATATTTCCCATTATCACTAGCTGATATAAACTGGGCTTCTTTCGGTAGTAGATCTTTTATTGAAAGCGAATCAAGTGTAGTAGGTCCACTAACATGTTGAGCACGAATCGTGTACTCGACTTCTTCTCCTGGCTTAATCGTCCACTTATTAGCAGTTTTACGCATTTCCCACTCTGGTTTCTTAGGTGGTTCAGGTGGTACTTCTTTTTCATATGCTACAACCGTTACTTCATTAGAAGTTTTGCCTCCTTGATCAGATACAAAATCCGCTACAGCTGTAGCTTTCGTTCCATTTTTTGTTCCTTTAGGAAACTTCACTGTAATAGGGACTGCTTTAGAATCTCCATTGGGAAGGGGCTCTTTAAAGGTATAAATAACCGAATGCGTTTCTTTATCGTATACTGCATCCGTACCACTAATTTTCCCATGTCTTACATACTCGACTTCAGGTGGTAGTTTAACAACAATTTTTGCATCTTTATGCCCACCTTCTAACCCAAATGTACTTAAATCAAGTTGATATACAAAATCTTTATCTACATTTTTTTGCGAACCATCTCCGCCCTCAACCGAAAGCTTTAAGCTGACATTTGCTTCTTTGTCATATGTTTCTGCTGCTACAATATGTATAAATGGCTGTACAATAATTTGCATTACCATTAAACAAATGACAAATATACTAATCTGTTTACTCTTCATACTCACACCTCTCTATTAATCTCCTTAACAACAAAGAGATTGGCTATTTCTTCGAATACCATCCTCCTTCAGCCTAAGAACAATAAAATGGGCCATCTTAAAACAAATATCTTATTATCTGATAATTGGGCAAATAAAAAAGGATTGTCGAGTTGCAAATACAATTTGCAACTCGACAATCCTAGTAATAAGATTCATTACCTTAGACTCAAAGCTTTGCGACCTATTCTTTCAAATAGTGTGCCAAGATATTCCAATGTTACTATTCTATAAAAAAAATGATAATTTATCTACTATATTGTTTTATTTTACATAATAATTTTCAAAAAAACTTTTAATAAGCCACCATACATCTTACTTCTAAAATTTAAAATGACACTGTTCCTTCATAGTCTAAAGCTATGCTACATGTACATTATTACTCTATCTCTTTTATATTACACTTAACATACAATTCAAACACCCTTAAATATTTTTTCCATATATATATTATAGTACAAACAATCTTATATAAAAAAAGGAGCCATACTATGAAACAAACAAAATTAACAGGTCGTATCGTTATTCCTTCAGATCCTGACTATGACGTGGCCCGAATGAATTTGAATTTAAGTATTCCAAAACTCCCTTGTATTATTGTTTTTTGCCAAAATAAAAATGATGTGTGTAACGCCTTAAAATGGGCACGCGAACGTCATGTACCATTTCGCTTAAGAAGCGGACGTCATAGCTATGAAAATTTTTCTCTTTTAAATAGAGGACTTATTATTGACGTGAGTGAAATGCATCGCATTACTGTTAATACAGATAAATTAACAGCAACAATTGAAGCTGGTGCAAACCTTGGCACTGTTTATAAAGAGCTTTGGAATTACGGTGTGACAATACCAGCTGGTACAAGCGCAAGCGTTGGAATTGTTGGATTAGCACTTGGCGGTGGCATCGGTATGCTTTCACGCTTATTTGGATTAACATGTGACCAATTAATAGAAGTTGAAATGGTACAAGCGTGTGGTAAATTTGGAGCAAAAATCATTCGTGCAAGTGAACATGAAAACCATAACTTATTTTGGGCATGCCGCGGTGGTGGTGGTGGAAACTTCGGAATTATTACTTCTTTGACTTTTCGAGTACACCCTATCAAAAATGTATCAATCTTCTCCATTACATGGGAATGGGAAGATTTTATTGCTGCATTTCAAGCTTGGCAAAACTGGGCGCCTTATATAGACGAGCGTCTCACTTCATCAATTGAGTTATTCACAAAGCAACAAAACAAAATTGAAGCACAAGGTGAGTTTGTTGGCTCTCCCTCTGAACTCCATTCCTTATTATCTCCTCTTCTTGAAACTGGTACCCCCTCTCTCTTTATAGATGAAGTTCCTTATATAAAGGCTGTTGAATTTTTTAACAGTGGTAACATCCCTGAAAACTTCAAGCGCTCCGGTTCCTACGTATATAAACCTATTCCTCTTAAAGGAATTCAAATCATGCAATATTTTCTTTCTCATGCACCAAATAAAGATGCGAGTATTTGGCATCAATCACTTGTAGGTGCTGTTGAAAATATTCCGCCTACTGAAACAGCTTATTTCCATCGCAAAGCAATTATTGCTCAAGAATACATTACCTCTTGGAGATGTGATGATGAAGAAAATCGAAATATACGCTGGGTTAAAGATTTACGAGAAAGCTTAGATCCTTATACACTAGGTGACTATGTCAATTGGCCCGATATCGACATTAAAAATTGGCAAACTAGTTATTATGGCCCTAACTTTCAAAGATTGCGTAAAGTGAAAACCATATATGACCCTTGCAATGTTTTTCGTTTTCAACAAAGTATTCCACCCTTTCATACGTAAAAAAGGAAGAACAAAATACTGTTCTTCCTTTTTACATTGAAAATCGTTCAATTGTTTGTTTCAAGTCTGTTGCTTGTTTCTCTAAATCCTTTAATAATTGATCAATCGCTATCATATTTTTAGATTGTTGCAACGTCACAAGTGCTACTTCTTGTGAACCTGCTGATGTTTCTTCAGCAATTGCTGCTACAGCCTTCGTCTGTGCTCCTGTTTGATGAATATGACTCACTTGTTCGTTCATATAGCCACTAATTTGCTTGGTTGCATCGGCAACTTCCATAATACTTGATGACATTTCTTTTAAAATTAATTCGGTAGCTGCCCCGCGTTTCGCCTCTTCTTTAGCTGTTTTCACTTGCTCTGTCATTTTCAATGCGACTTGTTGTACTTCCTCTTGCATATTCCGCAATAACTGCGATATATTTCTTGCAGAATGATCGCTTTCATCAGCAAGTTTACGTACTTCTTCAGCTACAACTGCAAAGCCCCTTCCATGCTCTCCAGCACGAGCTGCCTCGATAGAAGCATTCAGTGCTAATAAATTCGTTTGACTAGCAATCTCACTCACAACAGAAACAATATGTTCTACTTGCTTCATTCGTTCTTCTAACTTCTGTACATTTTGCATCGAATCTTCATTTTCTTTTGCCAATGTTTGAATACCTTGAATTAAAGAGGTAAAGACACGTGTACTTTGCCCTAAAGCTTGAACCATTTCTAAAGACAACTCGTCAGACTGTTTTGCTTTTTCTTCTACTTCACTCGCAATAGAAGTTGTTGTATCAACAGCAGACACAATTGCCTGAATTGAAGCTGCTGATTGCTCAGCGCCAGAAGAAATCTCTGCAAGAGTTTCAGAGACACCTCGAGCTTGTTTTGTCGCTTCCCCTGTTTGCTTTCTAATTTGCTGAACTTGATTATTTGTATACGAAAATGTAGTATCAATATTTTTTACCATACCTCTTAAGTTCCCTAGCATCATATTAAATGCCACACTTAAAGATTTAATCTCATCATCTGTTTTTGGTAACGGGACATCTTCACGAATATCTCCATCGGCCGCCTTCCTTGCAGCCTCCTCTAATTTTCGAAGTGGTTTAATTAAAAAGATTGCTGCTCCATACGCTAAAATTCCAGACCATACTACACCTAATAACATAACGATAATATTATAAACAGTTTGACTTACATAACTTTGAAAATAATCGTATATCACGTAAATAAAAAATATACTTGTTGAATATGTAATAAAAGCTAAAACTGTAGTAAATAGCATAAGTTGTGTACGTAAGCCAAAGGAAAAAGTCTTCCTTTCTTTTTCCATCTCTTCTTTCCTCCTTATTTTAAGCAATATAGGTACTACCTATATATTATTATCCATATTTTCGTTATAGAAAGATATAAAGATTTTAAAAATCATTATTTCTTTGAATATCAAATTACACGAAAAAAATAAAGGATTCTGACAATTTGTGACTAATAACAGAAATAAGGGGCAACATTTGTAAAATATATTTTTGACTGGGGGTTTTGTATGATTCAAGTTCGAAATCTAATAAAATCATTTGGCTCACTTGATGTTTTAAAAGGAATTGATTTAGAAGTAAAAGAAAAAGAAGTTGTTGTTTTAATTGGCGCCAGTGGTTCTGGAAAAAGTACATTACTTCGCTGTCTTAATTTTTTAGAAATGTACGATGAAGGTGAAATTCACTTACAAGGTGAGCGAATTGATCCAAAACACTCAAATTTAAACAAAGTACGTGAAAATGTCGGTATGGTTTTTCAGCACTTTAACCTCTTTCCTCATATGACCTCACTAGAAAACATCATAGAAGCGCCTATTCATGTAAAAAAACTAGAAGCAGCAAATGCAAAGGAAATCGGAAACCAGCTTTTGCAAAAAGTCGGCCTACAAGATAAAGCAGATGTAACTCCCCACCTCCTGTCAGGTGGTCAAAAACAGCGTATTGCGATTGCACGAGCTCTGGCTATGAATCCTAAAATTATGCTATTTGATGAACCTACCTCAGCTTTAGATCCTGAACTTGTTGGAGAAGTATTGCAAGTTATGAAAGAACTTGCCGAAGAAGGAATGACTATGGTTATTGTTACTCATGAAATGAATTTCGCAAGAGATGTAGCTGATCGTGTCATTTTTATGGATGATGGAAAAATTGTAGAGGATGCTCCGCCAGCTCAATTCTTTTCAGCTCCGTCACATGAACGAGCAAAACAATTTTTACGTAACGTTTTATAATGTAACTTCTATTTCAAACGTAAAGAAATACATTCATACGGCGTACACATACTTGTCCAAATAAAGTATCTCAATAACATTTAAAACCATCCGTATGATCAATATTTAGGAGGGGTTTTATGAAAAGAAAATTATTAACTATTGTTGCGAGCATTACATTATGTACATCCTTCATACTAGGGGCCTGTAGTAAAGACAGCGCTACTACTTCATCAAGTGGGGAAAAAGAATTTCGTTATGCGATGAGTGGCTTATACAAGCCTTTTAATTATAAAGAAAATGATGGGAAACTTGCCGGATTTGATGTGGAAATAGGTGCGGCGCTTGCTAAAAAAATGAATATGAAACCTGCTCCTATTACAAATCCATGGGAAACACTAATTCAAGGTCTCCAAGCGAAGAAATATGATGTAATACTAGGCAGTATGGCAATTACAGAAGAACGCTTAAAAGCTGTTAATTTCTCAAACCCTTATTATCGCTCTGGTGCCCAAATCTTTGTAGCGAAAAAGAATACATCTATTTCTTCTCCAGAAGACTTAAAAGATAAAAAAATTGGTGTTGTAAAAGCTAGTACCTTTAAAGATCTTGTCGCAAAATATACAGATAAAATTACAGAATACGATAGTGATATTACTGCTCTTATGGATTTAGAACCTGGACGTGTTGATGCGGTAATTACAGATCAAATGGTCGGCCTACGTATGATAAAAGAAGGGAAATCTAATATTAAAGAAGCTGGAAAACCATTAAACCTTGATGAAATGGGAATTGCTATTCGCAAAGATGATAAAGAAATGGTTGAAAAAGTAAATAAAGCTTTAGATGAAATCATTAAAGATGGTACGTATGAAAAGATTAGTAAAAAATGGTTTGGGCGTAATATTCTTGGTGAAGAAGAAAAAACGAAGTAAATTAGCTAGTCAAATGTTTCATGAATTATGCCCCACTTTTTATCCCGCTATTTATGGGCAGCAAAACTCCCAATTGATGTGGGCTAATAATCAGTGGGGTATTTCATTCTCTACCAAAATCCATACAATATGAGGTGATACACATGTATGAAATTTTTATCTCTACTTATCCCACACTCTTAAAGGCTACTATTGTCACATTACAATTAACATTAACCTCCCTAGTACTCGGTTCATTAATTGGATTACTATTCGCTTTCTTTCGAATCTCTAACAATAAAGTGCTAAATAGCATTGCTCATGTATATATCGCCATTATCCGTGGTACACCTTTAATTGTTCAAATTGCAATTCTCTATTTCGGTATTACATCTGTTATTGTTTTCACCCCTTTTTGGGCAGGAGCAATTGCATTAGCAATCCATAACGGTGCATATATTACTGAAATTTTCCGCGGATCCATTCAATCCGTAGACAGGGGACAATTGGAAGCTGCTCGCTCTTTAGGTATGCCTTATCCTTTAGCTATGCGCCGAATTATATTACCACAAGCATTTCGTCTATCTCTTCCTCCTCTAGGTAATCAATTTATTATAGGATTGAAAGATTCTTCACTCGTTGCTTACGTAGGACTATCCGAACTATGGGGATCAGGTTTATCAATTGCTGCAGGTAACTTCCAACAATTAGATACATATGTAATCGTTGGTTTATACTATCTCGTACTCGTTCTTCTATTTACTTACTTTGTTAATCTTTTAGAGAAACGACTACAACGAAAAGAAACAAATTCAGTCCAAGTCAGTACAAAGAACAAAAAAGAAGTTTCCTTATAAGAAAAAGCAAGCCATCTCAGGCTTGCTTTTTCACTGCAAAAATATATCAACTTTTACTGATTTACTTTTTTAATACTCTCTTCTTCCTCTATATGTTCCTCACGATATGAAATATTATGAGGATCTAGTCCATTTCCTAAAGAACCATAAAAATGCTCTCTATGCGGATCAACTAATTCACTTCCTTGATAATACACACGTGGTGTATTCCATAGTGCTGCCAAAGCTTTTGTCATCGGCATTTCGTGATAGCGTTCCGGCCACATTTCTTTAATTTTCTCTTTTACTAACGGATAGTATTTAGAGCTCATAGCAGGGAATAGATGATGTTCTGTATGATATGAGAAATTGAAATGTAAAACGTCTACCCAGCGCGGCACTGTTACTGATAAACAGTTTGCTAACGGATCATTTACTGGAACAATTGGATTTAAGCGGTGATTTGTTGCAATATATGCCATTACAATAAAGTTAGCAATTAACAGCGGAATCACATATGCAAATAACCATTTTGCTGGTCCCATAATAAACAATAAGCTAATCCAAACAGTCCAAGGCAAAAGAAGTTGAAGCCATACAGATTTTTGATTGGATGACTTAAATTCCTTTATAAAATGAAAGAACATTCGAGTCGAATGCAATGTAAATTGAATTGTTAGTGACAGAAAACTAAAGAATGAACGTACATGTAGAGGCATGCGATATACCCAACTCAAAAACTTACTCTTTTTAAGCTTCTCAAGCGTTGGCCATGCATCAGGATCGTTCTCTTCATGCTGCGTGTGAACATGATGCGTTGCGTTATGCCACTTTCTCCAAAGTTTTGGTCCAGTTGATAACGGCATAAATGCAATCGCACCTAAGAAATCACGAAGCCATGCCTTTCTTACAACTGTACCATGTAAAATTTCATGCCCTAAAAATCCAAGTGAAGCAAAACATAATCCGAGAACAATCGCAATTCCTAGATTTGCCCACACATTCAATTCAAATACGCCAATCGTTATTAATCCCGACAATGCCACAAGTAAATAAGCCAGTCCACCAAATAAACGAGTAGGAACTGGTTTAAATGCTTTTTTTGGCAAATGTGGTGATACACGCGCTGCATACCACCCAAACGTATGAAGCTCCTTCATCCTTTTGCCCCTTTCTGTTGCCGCGCCTTGCGCAACTTACATATATCAATTCTTGCTTCCAGATTGATTTTACTAGATGATCAAAAAAGCATCTATTATAAGGAAAATATACTCACTCTATCGTCACTTATTTTTCGCTTTTATTATCAATGAAAAACATTTCTCTTTTTACTCTCTATCAACCTTTCCACATGATGAATCATAACAATAGAATTTCTATATTGTCAACAACTTTTATGACCTAGTAATAAAAGTTGGTTATATTTTTATAATTATACTTTATTCCACTAAAGAAAAAACATAGATTTTATAAGGTTTTATCAAATATATATCCAAATACCTTTCAGCAACAAAGACTCTATCTTATTCAATAATCCACTGTATAGTTAACAACTAAAATCCTCTGAATTTAGTTTCCCATAAATCCCTCCCCGTCATACCACCACTAAAGATAATTATATTGAAATAATTCCATCTTTTTTGTTAATAAAATAGAACCCTACTAAAACAACACACATGAATTCCATATAATATGGAAATATTAAAAGGAAAATTGTTCTAAATCAGGAGGTTTCCATAATGACAAATGATACATTCCCACAATTGCCGTTATCTTATTGGATTGAATCCACTCAGTTTCCTACTTTCCCCCATTTATCCGAAAATGTAAAAACGAAAGTTGCTGTTATCGGTGCCGGTATTACAGGTATAACCACTGCCTATTTACTAGCGAAAGAAGGCATCGACGTTGTGTTAATTGATTCCGGTCTTATTTTAAACGGGACTACTGGGCATACAACGGCGAAAGTAACAGCGCAACATGATCTTATTTATGCTGAATTAATAAATCATTTCGGTCTGGAAAAGGCCGGACTTTACTATGAATCAAATAGTCACGCGCTACAATTCATAAATGAAACCGTGCAAACATATAAAATCGACTGTAATTTCTCAAATGAAGATTCATATTTATATACAACTACTGATAATGGATTAAGAAATTTATCGAAAGAATATGAAGCCTATCAAAAGCTAAATATCCCTTGTGACTATGTTCAATCCCTGTCGATCCCGATTCCAGTACAATCTGCACTTGTAATGAAAAATCAGGCGCAATTCCATCCCCTCCTTTATTTGAAAACACTATTAGAAAAGTTTGTGGAGATGGGTGGCAAAGTTTATGAACAAACAACAGCTATGGATGTGGAGAAAGGAGATTCTCCACAAGTCATTACAAAGGCTGGCCATCGTATTACTTGCGAATACGTTGTCTCTTGTTCACATTTTCCTTTTTATGATGCTAGTAGCTTTTTCTTTACCCGAATGTATGCAGAACGCTCCTATGCTCTTGCAATAAAAGCAAAAACCGATTATCCAGGTGGCATGTATTTAAGTATCGATGATCCAAAACGCTCCTTACGCTATATAACAAACAATGGAGAAAAATTAATTTTGATTGGTGGAGAGAGTCATAAAACAGGGCAAGGAATAAATACAATGCTTCATTACGAAGCACTCTATTCTTTTGCTGAAGCAACTTTTGGAGTAGATGAAGTTCCCTATCGATGGTCAGCACAAGATTTAATCACTCTTGATAAACTCCCTTATATCGGACATATTAACGAACGGAATCCAAATATATTTGTTGCAACCGGGTATCGGAAATGGGGCATGACAACTGGAACTGCTGCCGCTCATTTACTCAAGGACTCCATTCTAAAAGTCCACAGCCCATATAAAGAGCTGTTTGCACCATCACGCTTTCATGCAACTCCAGATATAAAAACATTCCTCTCTCAGAACATAGATGTTGCTAAACATTTAATTGAAGGAAAAATTGAAACCGCATTACGTACACCAGAAGATCTTGAAGTTGGAGAAGGATCTGTTGTGCATGTCAATGGTAAACGAGCAGGTGCCTATAAAGATAAAGAAGGAAAATTGCATATCGTCGATACGACTTGTACACACCTTGGCTGCGAAGTTGAATGGAATAACGGTGATTGTACTTGGGATTGTCCTTGCCATGGTTCCCGTTTTTCAATTGATGGGGATGTTATGGAAGGTCCTGCAGATCAACCATTAAAACGAGTTGATAACGAATAAAACATACAATATGATTTATTCGTTATCATTTGTAGGCCTTATCGTAGCTATATGTATTTTCTTTACTCCTCCAAACGAAAAAGAGCACAAGCTTACTTGTGCTCTTTTTTGTATACTTCAAACAACATATCTCGAAATACTGTATTCAAAATTTCAATATCAATCCCTAATCGCTTTTCAATTCCTTTCACATATTGCCCATAGTAATGAATTTGTTCTTCTAAAAATTGATTTAGCACCTTAATTTTTAATCCAACATCTAATTCAGTACCTGCTTTTTTCTTTATTAACAACTTTTCAATTTCATCTAACACGCTACGTTCTAATGATAATTCTGTAATCAATCGATCAAATTCTACAGGTGGTAAAGTTGCTTTCTCTTCTAACCATTTACAAGCTAAAATAGGACGTAATACATAAAAGTACTTTTTCAACTTTACATTCTCACCTTGCAAAAATTCCCGATAATTTTTCGAAGCCATATGTAAGTAATGATATATCGTTGCTTTTGGATCAAAACCCTTTTCACTCATTTGCTGCAGCTTCTCTGGAAAATTAGAGTTTTTCGAATAAAAAATTGGTGATCGGATCCATTCGAGTAAAGCTGGGTTTGACTTTGCAAATAGTTGCAACGCCTTTTTAATATCCCATCCGCTTATATCTAAATCGTCACTAATCGGATATTCAATTACATCACGTTTATCATGAATGGATAAATACCATTCTACAGGGTGTATATAAACAAACCTAACATCATAATCACTGTCTTTCGACGGAAATCCCCAAGCTCGACTCCCTGATTCCACTGCAAATAAGATTTTCACATCATTCTCTTTTTCAATTCTTTCTAATTCCAATTCTATTTTCTCTCTCATTTCATATCCTCCCCATTTTTTGATCATTTCCCTGGAAATTCGACAAGTATACGGTCATTTTACTACATACTAAAATAGCTGTCAGAAATTTTCTGACAGCTTAACAAAACGCTTATTTTTTCTTTTCAATTACAATAGCCGCAATACGTTCAAACTCTTTTTGAATCTCCTCTTTATATGCATCAACTTTTGAAAAATCCATAGCGGCAATATAAATTCGTTCTAACTTATCACGAACTGATTTTGCTTTCGCTAAGAAAAACATTGCTTCATTCATTTTTGTTTTATACTGAATGGACACATCACGAATTTCTGTCGCATATTTCTCATCCGTCCCTGGAGCAACAATGAGATCATACATATCAATAATCTCATCACCTTCGCGACTTGGAAAATATTCATGCGGTGCAGTACTATCAAAAATTGCAAAACCTAATTCTCTTACGATAACCATATCAAGACTATTTGGATCAAATCCGCAATGGTACACTTCAACATCAAACCCTTTTTCCTCCGCTACCTTAGCTAATTTTTTAAGCATTGTTGATTTTCCAGAACCCGGGCGTCCTTTTATAAAATAACGATGTGGTAATCCTTCTGTTAAATTAGGAACAAAATCAACTGCTCCTTTTGGTGTTGCAGCTCCTAAAAAGCGATGCTTCACAGTCGATTGTTTCCCGCCTTTATTCGTAAATAACTTCTGAGTCAGCTCATCTGTTAGTTCATTTGCTTTATTAAAATCAATATTATTAATATATATTTTCTCCCACTCATCATGTATAACTAGTGCTTCTTTAAAACATGCGTAAGCTGATTGAAAAGCCTTACTCGCTTCTGAAACAAATCTTTCAATTTCTAGCTTCTGCTTTCTTAATTTATCTGAGTCCCAAGCCACTCCTAAATTTATATATTCTTCGACAACTCCTGGCATTTTCGGCTCAATAACATGCGGCGATGTCCCATCAACAATTCCTACTTTTAACTGCGGGATAATCACACCATCAACCGACTTATTATCAGAAGAACAATGTAAAAGTTCAATATCATAGCCTTTTTCAACCCATTCACGACCTATTGCCTTTATTAAAGAAGATTTCCCCGTTCCTGGACCACCTTTTAAAATAAATAACCTATCTAGCCCTTTTAAATTCTCTTCATATAAATTATGAAATCCTCTAGCTGTATTTCCGCCAGCATAATAATTCAATACATTCCCTGTCACTGCACTCACTCCTTCGCAGCATTCTATTTACATAAGCTACAATATGCAAGCAACTTTATTTGGGTGAATACCTATTTTGTATTGCACAAAAAAAGCAAAGATCATTACTGACCTTTGCTTCTATATTTTTTATTTAAATTAAGAAAAAATTGTCCTACCTTAGGACGTACCCAAGCTAAATAATCCTTTTCTTTCTTCTTTGTACAAGCTATCTCTTCCCCATCTACCATTCCGACAAGTTCTAGCTCTAACAGTTGCCTCGTGAATGCTAGCATATTTATTTCTTCAGCCGGATACTCTTCTTTCAATTTCTCCTCAATTTCTCCCAATAAAAAACCGTCACGCATCATTGCTAGTGCATCAATCCAAAGTGGCGGCATTTCATATTTTTCTCCTGTAATTGTATCTTTTACAATATAATTCTTTTGTTCTTTTCGAAATTGAATTGTGTGTAAACATACAGTCGAATTTAATGTTAATTCCATCATACCACCTCTTCCATAATATCTGCATAGAAAAAAGGATGCGCGTGCACCCCTTCTTATCTTTTCATAACACTACTAAACCGTTACATGAGCAATCCATCTCATGTCGATATTTTCCTCCATTATAAACGAAGTATTTTATAAAAAAAACCCTTCTTGAAACATTTTATAAAATGTTTATATTTACACAACAAGAACACTTTTCTGAAAAATCCTTTCTCCAAACATGTTAAACTGTCGGTAAAGAAATTTCTACTTTCGTTCCTACTCCCATACTACTTTGAATCGCGATACTCCCTTGATGTTCCTTAATAATTTTATATGTAATCATTAATCCAAGTCCTGTACCATCCTCCTTTGTTGTGTAAAAAGCTTTACCGATTTTCTCTAACTTCTCATTCTCTATACCAAATCCTTGATCTTCGACAGAAATACACAAATATCCTTTCGCTTTTTGATATACACGGATATGAATGTCTCCACCTTCTGGCATTGATTCTATTCCATTTTTAATGATATTTAATAACACCTGTTTTAATTGTTTATCATCACCGTTTATAGCCGGTAAATTCCCCTCTACTTGCAAATGAAATTTCACTTTATATTGCGTTGCATAACTTTCCATTAACTGCACAACATATAGAAGGATTTCTCGTATATTACACCATTCATAATTTGTTGGTTTCGGTTTCCCTAATAGCATCAATTCACTAACAAATCCGTTAATCCTTTCAATCTCTTGTAACATAATGTCGTAGCTCATCGTATCTTCAGGATTTCTTTCTTTTTGCATTTGCGTAAATCCTTTTAAAGCCGTTAATGGATTTCGAATTTCATGCGCAATTGTTGTAGACATAGTCCCAATTACAGCTAAATTTTCCGCCTCTTTCATATTGTTCATCATTTCAACCACTGTTCTGACATAAGATTGAAATCGTTTTAATAAAGAGTGCGAAATAATAAAAAAGAATGAACATAGAACAAGTGGAATCACAACTTTAACATCTTGTAATATTAAAGTGAAAAATACATACTTTCCAATTACACTAAAGGAAACTAAATAAAAATATTTTCTATTCACAAATATCGGTGCAAATAAAATTAAAAATATTTCAACCATATTTCCATTTTCAAACACACGATCGCTGTTTAAATAAATCATTAAATTATTAATAAGATCAATGAACATATACCCAATTAAAAACAAATATTTCACAAAATATACGTAACCTTTTTTTTGAAGATAGATCGAAATAGGAAATAAAGATACTACTAATATGTAAACACCTATTCCCATACCACCTTCTGGCCATCCTATCCTTGCTTCATTAATGTTCATAGCCGGATACACAAAGTAATATATAACGTCATATAAAAAAAATATAATATAAAACAATAATAAAAATACTTTTAAAGCTTCTCTTTCTTCATAAATCAAGCTTTTAATTTTGTTCATATGAATACTCCTCGCAATCAATGCAAAAATAACATTGTACATGCTAGCCCCTTAAATTATACGTATGAAATTGCTTTCAGAGCAATATGTAACCTTATAATAGTAAAAAGGAAGGGAATTTCCTCCTTCCTTTTACTATTACAACTTATATCCACCTTACCCTATCGTGTAGCAGTCCATCCGTAAAATTATTATGCCCTATTATAAAATCCTTCATATATAAATTTAAATATTCACCGTACTTACTTTCTGTATTTAATAATAACTCCTCGACATAATAAGCACCTTGTCCAAAGTGATCTAAAAGTAAGCTGCACAAGCCTGCATAAATTCCGCATCCTACTTGAAAGTAAGTTGCATTCGTTTTATATTTATGAAAAACTTGGCTACTATTCATCACGTTATACATATATGTCTCGCTATTTTCATAAACGAGTAACACACCGACTAGATCCTCTCCCGCAACCTCCTCTTCTGCTGGATTAAATACTTTACGATTCCAGTTCCATAAATCTTCTACTTTATCTAAGTTCTGTCTAATTATATTTGTTGTATACTCATTAATTCGGTACAGAAAACCTACTTCCATGTTGAAATTTTTCCCTAAAATTAGTACTTCTTCATGCGGCATTAAACAACCATAGAATTCCTTTTCTCCTAACTTCACTTTATACTCTGAAGCATATACATCCTCATAAAAATAAAGAGGACGATGATGACTCATATACATCGGATAGCTCCAAATCGCTTCGTCTAAAAATCGCTCTACCGCCCATGAAGCATAGAGTGTATGCGGCTTTATAAGTGCTGTATCATTCAAAAACGAAGTATCGTGTTCTACAATATAGCATGCACGCGGCTTTTCATTTGGCCGTTCCTTCATGAGTTCAACAACCATCCATTGCACAACACCTGGATTCATACCTGATCCTATAATCGCTTTTGTATTTGTAAATTTTTCTTTCTCCTTCTCAAACCTCGTATACCTTTCTGTAAGCTGAAATCCAAGCAAATTATCGTCCTGATCTACTGCCTCATTTTCCAAAGCTGAATTTATATAAAAAATTCCAAGTTCATTACAACAGCTTAATACCCTAATCGTATCTGCACCTGAAACATCAATAACAACACCCGTTCTTTTTTCTTTTAAATGTTGTTTAAATTTCACTACATCCTGAAGGTCTATTTCGTATAAAAACAATTGATTTTTCAAATTCGGAAACAATTCATCATAATAAGTCCTATCTTTTTGTTTTATATCAACCAAATGAAATGTAACCTTTTTTATCGCTTCATAAATTGGATCTTTTTCATTTACTATCGCTTGATTTAAAATGGATAAAACTGCCTTCGCTGCTCCACCAGCACTACCAAGCAATGTAACATTTTGAAACTGCTCCACAAACAAAACCCCTTTAGTAAATTAGTTGAGCAGTTCTTCCTCAAAAAATAAATTGAATACATCAAAAGGTAGCTCGTACATAATTTTTATGATGTAGCACAAGATTCCCTCTTCAAAAATCACACTAACATATTTATATTCAATTCATTTTCTCCCTCATATTCAAATCTCACTAAACAAATAGGCTCGACCTTTTCTTCTGCATATAAAAGAAAAAGCCAGCCCTTTCAACTAGCCTACGGACAATGGACAGATTTTACATGTTGCATATTTACATATAGTTTTGCATCACGAGCTTTTAATATTTCAATATGCCCTTCATCAATTTTCACCATTTTTCCAATTTTATTGGATTCCTCACCTAAATCGAATACCATAATTTTCCCAGCCATTTTAATAAGTTGTTCTTCAAACGTTCGAGCTAACGTAATATTTAACGGATTTACAGGGAGTTCGTTTTTATTGAGGGAATAAGGCACTTGGTTTTCTTTATACGGAATTAACCATTTCAAGTGTTTTAAAGATATATATACGGTTTTATAAACTGGACTATAAAAAACAATATAATCGTTCATTACACTTGTTACATACCCATGTATCGGGGCATTTCCTGCTACATAAATTTCTGTAAAAATCCCTTTAGAGGTGCTTAATACTTTTCTCAAAGAAATTGAAGGAGATTCCCTCTTAATTACAGAGTCCACATCAGGCTTTAATATTTCTTCATTGTGTCCCCTTAAAAATTTATAATACTGGACATGGTATAAAGATATATATACGTAGTCTTGTCCATTGTAAAGAACAACGATATCATTTCCTACATCAATTAATACTCCTTTAAATCTCTGTTCACCGATTAATTTAACATATATATTTTCTCCAATACTTTTGTTTAACTCATTCATCTATATCCTCCTTCCTATGAATTTCTATTTTCCTGTTTTCTAATTCTAAAAATAATCAGGGGCAATGTTCTGTTTAATGGTAAGAAATTCCTTTTCATACTATCTGAAATAAGAAATCATTCTTCACTTTCAACCATAATGCCCCTCTTATTTATTAAACATTATTCTTCTTCATTCTTTTTGTTCTTAACTATTTGACTCACACTCTTCACGTGGGAATGAATTACATAAATAACCTCATGACCGTTTACTAGTGTAATATTTCCATCATGTATATCACTTAATAAACCTTCCACACACTCTGGTCCACCACGATTAATCTTTATCCATTTATACTTCAAGTCATTTAATACATCTAAAAAAGTATCTTCTTCCGCATAGAAGCATGAATCATATTCTCCTTGTTCTTCTCTCACTTTTCTGATTAGACTCTTCACATGTTTCAGCTGATAATACACTAATTCTCCATGAGGTAATTGTAGTGTAAGGTAATCTTTTCCTAACACTAACAGTACACCTACTCGACTTTCCGGTCCGCGAAGATTTACTTTTACATTCTCACCGACTAAACCTTTGATTTGATCACAGCATAATGCATCCTCCAAATTCATACCCTCCTTTCTGTTTTATCTTCCTCTACTTGATTGTCTTAGTGCACGAGCTCGACTTGAATTATTGCTGTTTTCATTATTTTTCTCATTGCTACTCTCATCGCTACTCTCATCGCTACTCTCATCGCTCTCTCCACTTACTGGTGCATTATAATTAACACTCTTAATATGAGATAGTGCAATTAATACAACTTCTTCTTTAATAATCAATGTTACATAACCGCCAGAAGCATCTTGTAAAATACCTTCAATTTTCTCTGGTCCACCACGGTTAATTTTCACCCAGCGGTATTTGAAGCTTTGAAGTAACGTTTCAAAGTCTTCTGCAATGTCTTCTTCCGCCCATTCAACATCACCTATTCCACCATCTTTCGTATTTTGGGTAATGCTTTTCAGATGGCGAAGTTGATAGTAATGGTTCTCTCCTTTTTCATTCTCTAATCCGAAGTAGTCCGCACCTAATGATACTATTGTTCCTTTTTGAGATTCTGGTCCACCTCTGTTTACTCTTACATAAGATCCAATTAAGTCTTTCAAAAAATCCCAATGAAATAAACTCACGAGAAAACCCCTTCCATTAATTTATAAGCTTTTGCACTGATAGTATATGTATCTGTACAGGTTACGTTCTCTATGTTTGTCCTAGCTAGAAAAAAATATGCTTTTAACCTGGTAGACTACTACCTATCAAAATTTCATGGAACGCCAAGGGCTCTTTGGGCTTTTGATAGCTTTAGACAAAAAAATCCCGTATGAAGGTACATTTCTGCATATCTTCATACGGGATTTCCCAAAGTTTAGTCCTCGTCTTTAACATCCATATCTTCTGGAATTGGTTCGTTTAATATTTCTTCCACTAATTGTTTATATTTCTCCATTTGTTCTAAATGTGTATTGAATTGTTCTTTATTTAATAAATATTGTTCCCCATCGAATAGCGCACGAACTTTCTTTTGCTGAATTAACTCTTCAATATACGATTTTGGTAAATTCAAATACTCCGCAGCCTCTTCTACTGTTATATACAATGCGTTCATTCCTTTATTATTTTTTCATATATACTGTATCTTACTTTACCTTATTTTTGTAAACAAATAAAAAAGATTTTGTAAATACAATTTAAAAAGCAGGTAGATGCATTCCATATATTGTATACTAATAATAGTAAGAATTTTTTTAAATATAGAATGGTATTACCCATTTACACAAAGGAGAGTTAACATATGGCTACTCGTCACATCATTACAATGTTAGAAAAAACATTACAAGTTGAAACAGAAAACACAATTTCTCATTTAACTACATCTTTATCTGATCGTATTCTTTCTCAAAGCGCAGCAATACACGAAAGCAATTGTTACCGTACAATTAGTGAATGGTACAAAAATCATTTCTTATTCCAGCAAGATGATTTCCTTTGGGCTAAATACGCTTTTTATGACGCATATTGTGAGGCTATAAAAAAACAAGGACATCTTACAAAACGCGTCCGTCAAATATTAGAATCATTAGCTCGAAAACACGGAAAACAATACATCGCGTCTACATTAAATATGCCATTTCCTAGTGAAAGAGCTAAAGGGACAGCATAATTGAATCATGTTCCGCGTAAACAAAACATAAATTCATTGTTTTCTAGGAAGATTTCCAAATAAAACGTTCATGTCATATGAACTGATGAAACCGGTGTCATTATAATGATTGAAAATATAGTAAACAGGAAAACCCCCACTTACATCTCTCGTCATTCGAATAGAGAAGTAAGTGGGGATCCTAAACATTTCATTCGAAATTACTAACATTATCCTCGTTACCCAATTCATTTTTCCACTCTTTAAATTTTTCAATATCACTGCTAACTTGTTTAATGGCTAAACTAATTATCGCTACATCATCTATTAGCCCTAATCCTAAAATGACATCTGGGATTAAATCTATTGGTGATACAAAATATAAAATTGCGCCTACAATAGCAAGAAGTGATTTCTTCGGAATTTCGCGATACTCCCCTTTTCTCCAACAATTCATCATTTCAAATAACACTTGAAGATTATCCCAAACATCAGTTAAAGCACCTTTATTATTTTGAGATATTTTCACCCCTTTTTGTATTAAAGTTTGTATTTTACTTTCATCTTCTAAGTATGCACTAGCCCGATTTTGATACTTTTTATTTTCTTTTTCAAATTTTTCACTATCAAATTTCCCTTTAACATTTTTCTTATTAAACATATGTCATACACTCCTTTATCATTTAATTTGTATAAATAAAATAAAAATATGATGTAATAATACAGGACATATAACTAGCAAAAAACATATTCATACATAACAAAAATATGGAACGATTTCTTTCCGATAAAAGACACATCACTATTATATTTCCAATATTAAAAAACCAAGACGTTATCTTTCTAGCGCTAGTTCCTTTTACTACTATATCATTAAAATAATTGTAACCCCGCTCTTTTAAACTGCACATTATATTTTAGAAATACACGTGATGCTAGTATTGCCCATTGTTTAGAAAAGAAATTTGATTTAATTACAACGAACATTGAATTAGACACATTGAGTTTAGAAATAATCGAATGATATTAGTCTATGTAAATAAAACAGAGGAATCTAAGAAGATCCCTCTGTTTTATTTACTATTACAAATTATTTCATCATCTGCTTTATCAATTCTCGATTTCTCTTCTTAAATACTTCATTATGAGAAGAAACCATCCCGTACTCGCTTGCATCTGGTTGAATAAATTGTTTCGCTTTATTCACAGCATTTCCAGCATCTTGGAACGCTCCTGCAATTAAATGTAATTTCCCATCATGCTTTAATATATCTCCAGCTGCATATAATCCATCTACTGAGGATTCACTATTTGCATTCCCTGCAATATAAAAATTATCTATAATCGCAACGTCTAACTCACTATTTTCTAATAATGTAATGTCACGTTCATATCCATGATTAATAATAACTTCATCAATAGGTAAATGAGAAACCTCACCTGTCTCGTGATTCGTTAATTCTACATATTCAATCGCTTCATGATTATCACCAGCAATTAATTTTGTAATCGATGTATTAAAGAAACACTCCGCTGAGCTATTCATGAGCTGTTTTACTTGTGCTTCATGACCAGATAATTCTTCTTTTCTATATGTTAAATAAACTTTTTTTGCAATTGGTTCTAATTCATTTGCCCAATCAACGGCAGAATTTCCTCCGCCGGAAATAATGATTGTTTTATCTTTGAAACGTTTTAAAGATTTAACTGTATAATTTAAATTCGATACTTCAAATCGCTCAGCACCTTCAATTGATAACTTTTGCGGTTTCAATATACCACTGCCAGTTGCGACAATAACTGTTCTTGAATAATGTTCTTTCCCATCGCTTCCTTTTAATGTAAAAGTGCCATCTTTATTACGAATAATCGATTCTACTTTTGTATTTAATACAACTTCTGGCTTAAATGTTAGCCCTTGCTGTACAAGCTGTTCAATTAATTTATCACCTGTAACTGGCAATAGTCCACCTACATCCCAAATCATCTTCTCTGGATAAACATGTATTTTTCCACCTAGCTGTGGTTGAAATTCTATTATTTTCGTTTTCATCTCTCTGAGTCCACTATAAAAAGCTGAATAAAGCCCTGCAGGTCCTCCGCCTATCACAGTTACATCAAACAATTCTTCTCGATTCATTCGTGCTCACTCCTCAGCTACTAATCATTGATTATCATTCTCAATAAAATATAACCTGTTTCCGCAAAATTTACAATCAAAATTACTATTGACAATACACCTATATAAAATTATATTATTTAAAGAATCAATAGTGATAATCATTATCATTTTGTTAATAATTAGCAAATGTGAGATTACATCTTCTTTCATTAATATGGTAAATACTATATTGTGTGAAATCTCACATTCGGATGGTTAATAAACATTTTGTATTACCACTACTCTTTCAAAAGATTGCAGTTAAACAAATTATTATATACACATATCATCTATGTTAAAGGAGAAAGACGATGAAAAAGTTATTTATTTCACTAACAGTTCTTTTCGTTCTTGTTATGAGTGCTTGTAGCAATGGCTCTGCAGACAAAAAGAATGATGCAAAAGGTAGTAAATCAGAAACAATTACATACCAATCTGAAAATGGTAAAGTAGAAGTTCCTGCAAATCCAAAACGCGTTGTTGTTTTATCATCATTCGCTGGTAACGTAATGTCATTAGGTGTAAATCTTGTTGGGGTAGATTCATGGTCTAAACAAAACCCACGTTTTGATAGCAAACTTAAAGACGTTGCTGAAGTATCAGATGAAAATGTTGAAAAAATCGCTGAACTAAATCCAGATTTAATCATTGGTTTATCAAATATTAAAAATGTTGATAAGTTAAAGAAAATCGCTCCTACTGTAACATACACTTACGGAAAAGTTGATTACTTAACACAACATTTAGAGATCGGTAAGTTATTAAACAAAGAAAAAGAAGCAAAAACTTGGGTTGATGACTTCAAGAAACGTGCACAAGATGCTGGTAAAGAAATTAAAGCAAAAATCGGTGAAGATGCAACGGTTTCTGTTGTAGAAAACTTCAACAAACAGCTTTATGTATACGGCGAGAACTGGGGCCGCGGAACAGAAATTCTGTACCAAGAAATGAAATTAAAAATGCCTGAAAAAGTAAAAGAAAAAGCATTAAAAGAAGGTTACTACGCATTATCTACTGAGGTATTACCTGAGTTTGCTGGTGATTACTTAATCGTAAGTAAAAACAAAGATACTGATAACTCATTCCAAGAGACAGAATCATATAAAAACATCCCAGCAGTAAAAAATAATCGCGTATACGAAGCAAACATGATGGAATTCTATTTCAATGATCCACTTACATTAGATTTCCAACTAGACTTCTTCAAGAAGAGCTTTCTTGGTAAATAATACAAACATGAGGAATTCTTAATTTAAGAATTCCTCTTCCTTTATTCTATGAAAAGAAAAGATGTGAAACGAATGACACAAGAACATGACAATACACGTTCTATAGCTTTTACATACAAATTAACTTTAAGCATAATTGCATTCTTTCTTATTTTTATGGTGGCAATGGTATTAGGTGCTGCTGATACTTCAATAAAAGACGTATGGTTAGCACTCACTTCCTCCGCTAAAGGGGACAAATTATCTATTATTCGCGAAATACGTTTGCCACGTGAAGTTGCTGCTATTTTTGTAGGAGCTGGACTTGCTGTTTCTGGAGCAATTATGCAAGGATTAACACGAAATCCACTTGCAGATCCTGGATTATTAGGGCTATCTGGTGGAGCAAATGCTGCGCTTGCACTAACACTTGCTTTCAGCCCTTCCATCAGCTATCTTTACTTAACATTAGCTTGCTTTATCGGTGCTGCAGTTGGCGCAATTATGGTATTTGGAATTGGTATGGTGAAAAAAGGCGGGCTCTCCCCTCTTCGAATTGTATTAGCTGGTGCTGCCGTTTCAGCATTTCTACTCGCAATTTCAGAAGGAGTCGGCATTTACTTCAAAATTTCACAAGATGTATCACTTTGGACTGCTGGGGGCGTAATTGGAACTACTTGGAGCCAATTGAAAGTTATTATCCCCGTCATTTCAATTAGTATCTTTATCGCTATCTTACTAGCAAAAAAATTGACAGTTCTTAGTTTCAGTGAAGAAGTGGCTATTGGACTAGGTCAAAAAATTATTGTTATTAAAACCATTCTATTTATCATTATTATCTTACTTGCAGGTGCGTCTGTAGCCCTTGTCGGAAATATGGCATTTATCGGTTTAATGATACCTCACATGGTACGCCCAATTGTCGGTCCAGATTACCGATTTGTTATACCGATGTCAGCAATTGCTGGTGCTTCCTTTATGCTACTTGCAGATACAATCGGACGTACCATTAACGCTCCGTACGAAACACCAGTTGCCGCTATTGTCGCAATTGTAGGATTACCATTCTTCCTATTCATTGTACGTAAAGGAGGAAAAACGTTCTCATGATACCATCTATTTTAAGAAAACAACGTCTTATCATACTCGCTTTACTTATACTAACCATTACAACCATTGTAATTGGAATGGGGCTCGGTTCAGCATCTTTATCTTATGATCGACTACTCCCAACACTAATGGGACAAGGGACTTTTAAAGAGGAGTTCGTTTTATACTCTTTAAGACTACCTAGAATTGTCATTACATTATTAGCTGGTATGGCTCTCGCTTTATCAGGAGCTATTCTGCAAGGAATTACCCGGAATGATTTAGCTGAACCTGGTATTCTCGGTATCAACTCTGGGGCCGGTGTTGCTGTTGCTATTTTCTTTTTATACTTTCCAATAGATGTAGGTTCATTTCTTTACTTACTACCTGTCGTTGGATTTATCGGAGCATTTCTAACAGCTGTTCTAATCTACGTATTTTCATATAGTAAATCAACTGGACTTCAGCCGGTGCGATTAACATTAACCGGTATCGGTTTTGCATTTGCACTATCTGGAATGATGATTGTCCTTATTTCATCCGCAGATCGTATGAAAGTAGACTTTATTTCCAAATGGATTGCCGGAAATATTTGGGGAGATGACTGGATCTTCGTTTTAGCAATGCTCCCATGGTTAATCGTATTAATTCCTTTTGTTTTCTATAAAGCAAACCGATTAAATATTCTAGCATTAAACGAACCCGTCGCAATCGGCGTTGGAATTGAAATTGAAAAAGAACGTAGATACTTATTAGTTGCAGCCGTTGCGCTTGCTGCTGCAGCTGTTTCCGTAACAGGAGGAATTAGCTTTATTGGGCTGATGGCTCCTCACATCGCAAAATCCTTAGTCGGACCAAGGCATCAAATCTTCATGCCAATCGCTGTTTTAATAGGCGGATGGCTATTACTATTAGCAGACACAATCGGACGAAATATCGTTGAACCTAACGGCATCCCAGCAGGTATTGTCGTCGCTTTAATTGGTGCACCTTACTTTATGTATTTGTTGCTTAAAAAAGCGTAAAAAAACACCCTCAAGAATTTTTCTTGAGGGTGTTTTTTATTCTACTGCTGCCCATATCCTTCAAACTTCTTCGCCAAATTCTCCATCTCATCTTCTGGCAATAACTTCGGTTCTCCGACGCTTTTCGTTTGATAATAAATTTGTGCACAGAACTCAATCTCTTCCGCAACAGTAAACGCCATTTTTATATTATTTGCACCAGCAATTAAACCGTGATTGGCAAGTAACACGGCACGTCGATCAATCATACCTTCAAAAGCAGCCTCTGCTAATTGCTTCGTACCAAATGTTTCATATGGCGCACAGCGAACATTTGGACCTGCAAAAGCAATTAAATATGACACAGCAGGAAGCTCCCATCCCAATGACGCGATCGTCTTCGCGTAAGGAGAGTGTGTATGCACAAGCGCATTTATGTCTTCACGATTTCGATAATAAATAAGATGCATATCTAGTTCACTTGATGGTTTTCTCTCTCCCTCTACCACTTCACCATCTAAGTTTAATATAACTACATCTTCAGGCTTTGTTTCATAATACTCTAAACCACTTGGGCTAATCGCAACAAGACCTTGTTCACGATTGAAAATACTAATATTACCACCTGTCCCCTTTGTTAAACCGCTAGAAATCATTTTCTTTCCGTATGCTACAATTTCTTCTCTTTCTTTTTGTAATAACATATACATCCCCCTAAGTATGAAGCTTATGATGACTGACTTTGTATCTATCTACTTATTGAAATAGCTTTTTTAAGTTTTCGGTAAATGGTGCCTTTACAATCCCTTTTTCCGTAATAATCGCTGTTACATTTTCATGAGGCGTAACGTCAAATGCTGGATTATATACTTTACTTTCTTTCGGAGCAGAATATTGTCCGAAGCGATTAATCACTTCAGAACCATCTCTTTCCTCGATTGGAATTTCTTTTCCTGTCGGTGTTTTTAAATCAATTGTTGGTGTTGGTGCTGCTACATAAAATGGAATGTTGTAGTATTTAGCTAAAATAGATACACCTAATGTTCCAATTTTATTTGCTACATCACCGTTTGCTGCCACACGATCACATCCGACGATTACCGCATCAATTTTCCCTTGTGACATGACCATAGCTGCCATATTATCCGTAATGACCGTTACATCAATTCCCGCTCGCTGCAGTTCTAATGCTGTTAACGTTGAACCTTGTAATCTAGGGCGTGTTTCATCCGAATAAATTTTTAAGTCCCAACCTTTTTCTTTCGCTAAATACATTGGAGCTGTCGCAGTACCATACTTAGTCGTCGCTAAAGCACCTGCATTGCAATGCGTTAATACTCCCATTCCATCTCGGAATAAAGTTAGTGCATGTTCTCCAATTTGACGGTTAATTTCTTCATCTTCTCTATGAATCTCTTTTGCTTCTTCTAATAATCTATCTTTCAACTGCGAGATTGATAAGTGAGTATTCGCCGTCGCTACATTCTCCATTCTTTCAAGTGCCCAAAATAAATTTACTGCCGTCGGTCTTGATGTCGCTAAGTATGCGCATACTCTTTTTATTTCATCTATAAATCTTTCTATCATGCTTTCAGCAAATTCCTTTACCCCTAAGTACACACCATAGGCTGCTGAAACACCTATTGCCGGTGCTCCTCGTACTTTCATTACTTGAATCGCATCCCAAACACCCTCAGCCGTTTTAAAAGATTCATAGACTACTTCATTCGGTAATACTGTTTGATCTAATAATACTAAAGCATCCTCTTTCCACTGAATGGGTATTAATTGCTCTGCCATCATCTTCTCCCCTTATTTCGCACTATGCATTTGTTGTTTTAACGTTTCTACAAAACTGTTGCCCGTTTTATATTGATTCGCTTGTAAAATAAATTTCTTCGCGCTCTGAAGACAAATTCGCTCTGCTCTAGCACGTGCTTCATCATTCTCAATACAAGTAATATCCTTTACTTTCGCTAATCCAACAATACGACGAATTAACTCAAGACCTGTCACTGCCGCTGTATCCTCTAATACAGATTGTAAATAAACTTCGTTAAAGCCTTCTTCCTTCGCCATAATCTCTGTCACATGAATATCCCAAGCATTTAAAAACTTCTTCTTAAATAAATCAATTACCTCTATCATTGTAGTTTGTAGCCAATCCATATACGTATCTTTCTCAGCTCCGGACGGCATCGCTGCATCTGCATTCACCCAAGCGAACATTAAATTCGCCATTACATTCCCAACGTCATATCCCATAGGTCCATAAAAAGCAAACTCAGGATCAATCACCTTAGTAGAATCACCCTTCACAAAAACAGAACCGGTATGTAAATCACCGTGGAGCAACGCTTGCGCATTCGTCATAAAAGAAAATTTAAGTTTCGCTACTTCCATACGAAGCTCTTTATCATTATAAATATGCTCTCTAATCCATCCTTCATTTAATTGAAACAATTCGTTGCGCTTATTATGGTTTGTAAATGGCTCCGAATATACAAGGTCCTCTGTAATTTCACATAACTCAGGATTTATATAATTCTTCACAAGTTCCTTCTTCTCTTTATGATTCATTACAACATCTGATGTTAATAGAAGAGTATTTACCATAAAAGTAGTTAAATCATCCGCAAGTTTTGGAAACATTTGATGATTTATAAGTGCTGTACGTAATATTGTATGATCCGATAAATCTTCCATCACACAACAATTCATCACACTATCAAACAAATATACTTTTGGAACAAGCCCAGGTGCCAACTCTTCCTCTAACTGCAAAACATCTGATTCTATACGAATACGATTCGTCGACAACTTAAACTCATCTGAAATACGTGCTGTATCCCCGGCCTGCTTTACGATGACAGACATGGTCTCTTTTTCATCCCAAACGCGGAACACATAATTTAAATTACCATCACCTATTTCTTTACACTGTAACCCCTTTGCCTGTTCAAACTTAGACAATTTCTCTTGCACATATGCAATCACATCTTTAGCTTCCATTAAAAAATACTTCGTGAACTTAGACATGGTTTCCCCTCCACACTAATTGTAAGCGTTTTCTAAAAGCTATAAAAAATAGTAGATTAAATTTTTTTCAACTTATATTATATCTTCTTTTTGAAAGGTATATCTAGGTTTTATTATATCTTGCTAGCAATTGGAGTCAATGTTTCTAATTATCGTTGTAATATACTTCTTAATTATATATTTGAGATGACAAAAATTTTTCACAAAGATTCTGATTCATTTTATTTTATTTATCACACAATTCTTTGTAAAATGGAATTAAGCAATTCCTTTTCAAAACTACAACTTCTAAGAAATATTTCCTTCCTAAGATTTTATACTTACATCCTATCATTAACATACACACTACTCTTTCAAACACTCGTTGAAAATTACCTTTTTATTCTCTAACACCCTTAATTGAGAATAAATATTAATTAAATTGATATTTATTCTCTTGACAAAATAACCACTTCTATATGATAATTAATATCGAATTAGAATTATTATAGTTAATTAAAAAATATATTTTATGAGCACACTATTTTTTGATGCTCAAAACCAACATTTAGGAGGAATTTTAATATGTTATTAATCGGCACTGAAGTAAAACCGTTTAAAGCTAATGCTTACCATAATGGAGAATTTATCCAAGTTACTGACGAAAGTTTAAAAGGAAAATGGAGTGTAGTTTGTTTCTACCCAGCTGACTTCACATTCGTTTGTCCAACTGAACTTGAAGACTTACAAAACCAATATGCAACTCTTAAAGATTTAGGCGTTGAAGTATACTCTGTATCTACAGACACTCACTTCACTCATAAAGCATGGCATGATAGCTCAGAAACTATCGGCAAAATCGAGTACATCATGATTGGTGACCCAACTCGCACAATCACTACAAACTTCAACGTTTTAATGGAAGAAGAAGGTCTTGCTGCTCGTGGTACATTCATCATCGATCCAGACGGCGTTATCCAATCTATGGAAATCAATGCTGACGGTATCGGCCGTGACGCAAGCATTCTTGTTAACAAAATTAAAGCAGCTCAATACGTACGTAACAACCCAGGTGAAGTTTGCCCAGCTAAATGGCAAGAGGGTTCTGCAACACTTAAACCAAGCCTTGACCTTGTAGGCAAAATCTAAGGAGTTCGATCAAAATGATACTAGATGCAGATATAAAAACACAACTATCCCAATACCTTCAGTTAATGGAGAACGATATTTTACTTAAAGTAAGCGCTGGAGACGACGACGTATCTAAAGATATGTTAGCTCTAGTAGACGAATTAGCTACTATGTCATCTAAGATTACAGTAGAAAAAGTTGAATTAGAGAGAACACCAAGCTTTAGCGTAAATCGCCCTGGTGAAGACACTGGTGTCGTATTCGCTGGTATTCCATTAGGACACGAATTTACTTCATTAGTGTTAGCTTTACTACAAGTAAGTGGACGCGCTCCAAAAGTTGAACAAAAATTAATCGATCAAATTAAAAACATTCAAGGCGAATATCATTTTGAATCTTATATCAGCCTAAGTTGTCATAACTGTCCTGATGTTGTACAAGCTCTTAACGTAATGAGCGTTCTAAACTCTGGTATTACACATACTATGATTGATGGCGCTGCATTCAAAGAGGAAGTAGAAAGCAAAGACATCATGGCAGTACCAACAGTTTTCCTAAACGGCGAATCTTTCGGAAGCGGTCGTATGACACTTGAAGAAATTTTAGCTAAAATGGGTAACGGTCCAGATGCATCAGAGCTTTCTGATAAAGATCCATACGATGTTCTTGTTGTTGGTGGCGGCCCTGCTGGTGCAAGTGCAGCAATTTATGCAGCACGTAAAGGCATCCGCACTGGTATCGTTGCTGAGCGCTTCGGTGGTCAAGTAATGGATACTATGGGTATTGAGAACTTCATCAGCGTAAAACGCACTGAAGGTCCTAAGCTAGTAGCAAGCCTTGAAGAGCACGTAAAAGAATACGACATCGATGTAATGAATCTACAACGCGCAAAACGTTTAGAGAAAAAAGAACTTATTGAAGTGGAACTTGAAAACGGCGCTATTCTGAAAAGTAAGAGCGTAATCGTTTCAACAGGTGCTCGCTGGCGTAACGTTGGCGTACCAGGTGAAGCTGAGTTCAAAAATAAAGGTGTAGCATACTGCCCACACTGTGACGGTCCATTATTCATTGGAAAAGACGTAGCAGTTATCGGCGGCGGTAACTCTGGTATTGAAGCAGCTATCGACTTAGCAGGTATTGTTAAGCATGTAACTGTTCTTGAATTCATGCCAGAATTAAAAGCTGATGCTGTATTACAAGAGCGTCTTAACAGCTTACCAAACGTAACTGTTCTGAAAAACGTTCAAACGAAAGAAATCACTGGTACTGATAAAGTAAACGGTATTTCTTACATCGATCGTGAAACTGAAGAAGTTCATCACGTTGAATTACAAGGTGTATTCGTACAAATCGGTCTTGTGCCAAACACAGACTGGTTAGGCGAAACAGTTGAACGCGCTCGCGGTGAAATCGTAACAGACAAGCACGGCGCTACAAACGTACCAGGAGTGTTTGCTGCAGGTGACTGTACAAATAATCCGTACAAACAAATCATCATCTCTATGGGTTCAGGTGCAAACGCAGCTTTAGGTGCATTTGATTACTTAATCCGTAACTAATATAGACGTGAGTAAAAGACGCATTACCAATTAGGTAATGCGTCTTTTTATTACAATGTATTTACGTAGTCGTCAAAATCCTTCCAACATAGTATTGTATACGGCGACCCTATATCCAATACTACTTTTACATCCTCTGCCACTACTTGGATTCTTTTTAATTTGCTGTCTCTTTTTCCGGCCGGATAAATAGCAAGTTTTACAACTTCCTGTTTTCCCCCCTCATAAATCTTTATTTTCAATTCTAATTGGTCTATTTCTTCTTTTGAAGGAATCTCTTTTCCTTCCCAATCACACATTTCAAACAGAGGATACCGATCTCCATGCCATTCCTCAACAATCTCAATGATTTTAAGGATAATATAATTCCCTGATACTAATTTATAACTAACCGCATCCCCCACTTTTAAAGAAGTATTAGCTATAAATCTCTTCGGTACTTTTTTCGCTTCTGGCTGCGGAGAATTTAACTGTTCTCTTAATTTATTTAAAACTACTTCACGTTTCTTCTGTAATTTAGGTTCTTCTTCCCAGCAAGCTAGATCTGCACCGCTCTCTATTATTTGCAATGCCTCCTGTTTAACATTCTCTTGAAGTCTTCCTAACTTCCATTGCACGGAAGAAAATACTAACCAAAAAACAATCAGCTCTTCATCATCTAGTTCATGCTGGTATCCTTCAATTACAATCCTACTTGCTTCCTCATTCGAATAATCGTTTCCTAACAAATCCTTATACAGTAACTTAATCTCTTCAGCAATATCATCTGACAATATCGCTACTCCCCAAGCACCCATACATTAACGCTCCAATCCATACACTAAGAACCTCTCATTCCCATTCTTCTCATAAGCTCCTAGTAACCTTACTTCCTTCTTCAATTCAAACGCAGTCTGATTCTCCAAGAAGAAAATATAATCTTCAGAAGGGTAGTATAAAATAATATCCACTTCTCTCCCTGTTTCTTCTACCGAAAGCAAAATGTTATTTACTACGTTCATAAACACTTGTACTGAAAACGGATTAAAGAAATAAAATCGGTTATCACGTGGATCAATTTCGTATTCCTGTGCTAAACAGCATTCAAATTGAATTTTATCTTTACTGTTTCGTGCCTTTCGCGCATACCGATCACGATTACCCATCGCTTCGTTATAAAACTCTTCATTCATTTCAATTCCAACGGCTGAAGCACCACACTTATGGTGCATGTAAAAGTTTAATCTTCCTTTCCCGCATCCAAAGTCTACAATTCGGTCGCTACTTCTTATTTCATATTGATTCAATAACTCATCTAATCCGCTATATGGCGTCGGTTCATATCGGTGATAATGCATAGACTTGTTAAACCCTTTTTGCTCACCGACTGTTTTTATATTTAAAACTGCATCATAATATTGTTCGTTCATTGATTTTCTCCTATTAAGAAATGGTACTTATTATTATACACCATGTACTAGAGAGCAATTTTTTATCGACTTAATTGGTACGTGAAATTATATAGATGGTTTTTTCAATATATCGATGTTTCGACAAGGAATATCGATATACCGACAATTCACAACAAAAAAACAGGAGCTCTCTAGCCCCTGTCCTCTAACACTTTCAATACTGTTTGTTTTAATATTTCTACCCCATCCATAATACAACTATGATCAAACTTCATATACGGATGGTGTAATCCAGGTTGTAAGTTTGCCCCTAGTCCAAGCATAACTGCTTTTAAATGCGGTCTTTTCACTGTGTAGTAATGGAAATCATCGCTTCCTGTCGTATAGAGTGGTCCTGTACATCTCTCTTCCCCATACACTTCGATAATACCTTTGCGCATGTAACGCTCTGCTTCTTCTGATACTTCTGCCCCTGGGGCAAGATCAATCCATTCGTATGAAGTTTTTGATCCCATCGATGCAGCAGATTCTATTACACACTCTATCTTTTTCTTTAATTCTTGTAATAGCACATTACTCTCTGCCCTTACATCTAAACTGAAATGACCGTTACCTGGAATAATATTTAGATTATCACCACCAGCTTGGCATCTCGTCATTTTCACCGAATATGAACTTTGTGGTGGTAACCATATATTTTTCAAACCGATATTAATCATAGAAATGACATCAATCGCATTCACACCTTGATGAGGTCTTGCACCATGTGCGTCTTCCCCATGAATTGTTCCCTCTAAAAACCCTGCTGCTCCGTGACGAATAGATGGGGCAGCTTGTTTCAAAGGTAGTTCTTCAATCGGCCTTAAATGAACACCAAATAAGAAATCAGCATCATCCACAGCGCCCTTCTCTACCATCTTTAAAGAACCATTTCCTTTTTCCTCTGCCGGCTGAAAAATAAATCGAACCGTACCGCTTTTCCATCTCATATTCTTTAATTGTAAAATAAGCCCCATTACAATCGTCATATGAGCATCGTGACCACACGAATGATTCGCCTTAAATTCTCCATTCACTTCTTGCCAAAGTGCATCCATATCAGCACGGATCGCAATAACCGGATTCCCAGTACCAATCTCAGCGATTACGCCTGGGCAATCCTCAAATATTTTATATGAAATTCCTTCTTCTTTTAAAAAGTTAGTAATATACGCTGTCGTTTCATACTCTTTCCAACTCACTTCAGGGTTTTCATGCAAATGCTGAAAAATTTCAGTTAAACGCTCTTGTAGTTCTAATGTTTTCAAAGCTACATTCTCCTTCCCAAATTCCAAAACCATTCAGGTTAATTATACTTATGAAAAACAGATGTTTTTATGAACATATTGAATTTTAAGAAAAAAGTCAATTGTTTATTTTCAGTTGCTATTAATAACTTATTTTCACTCACTTTATGCAGAAAGAACATTCGTTATTTTCTGTTTTTTATTGACGCTTACATCAATTTTTAGTTATTATAATTTAATAACGTCTATTTTGCGACAATTCTAAAAATACAAACATATATAATGAGGAGGCAGTTTATGAAAAAAGAAATACCTTTTGGAGTAGCAATAATCCCTATTATCATTACAGTTGCAGTTATGATGGTTACAATTGTTGTATTAAAACAAAGCCCTCACGTCCCACTTATTATCGGTACAACCGTCGCTTCTATCGTCGCTTGGCGCTATGGCTACAAATGGAACGATCTTGAAGAAGCAATGTATAAAGGAATTCGTCTTGCATTACCCGCTATCGTTATCATTATTCTTGTAGGTTTAACGATCGGTGCTTGGATTGGCGGTGGAATCGTCGCAACAATGATTTATTATGGTTTAAAACTTTTAACTCCATCACTATTTTTAGTTTCAATTACCGTGATTTGTTCTATCGTTGCGTTAGCAATCGGTAGCTCCTGGTCTACAATGGGAACAATTGGCGTTGCTGGAATGGGTATTGGCCTTAGTATGGGGATCCCAGCTCCAATGGTTGCTGGTGCCATTATTTCAGGCTCTTATTTCGGCGATAAAATGTCACCGCTTTCAGACACAACAAACTTAGCTGCAGGATTAACAAATACAGATTTATTCGCGCATATCCGTCATATGTTATTTACTACAATCCCAGGTTTAATTATTACTCTTATCGTCTATGCGTTCTTAGGAAGAAGCTTCGGCGAGAACAATATTGATGCAAAAAGTATCGATCAAACATTACAAGTCTTGCAACAAAACTTTGTTATCTCACCTTTCCTATTAATCATACCCGTAGTCGTTATGGTATTGGTCGCTAAAAAAGTACCAGCTATACCAGCTATTCTCGTAGGTATTATTTTAGGATTTTTATCACAGGTCTTTATTCAAGGTGGTTCTGTCTCAGCCTCTGTCGGTGCACTCCAAGCTGGATTTGTCATAGACACTGGAAACAAGCTAGTAGACGAACTATTTAACCGCGGTGGCTTAGATTCGATGATGAATACAGTCTCTATGACAATTGTCGCTATGACTTTCGGAGGAGTATTAGAACATACAGGTATTCTTCGCTCAATTGTAAATCAAATTTTAAAGTTAGCGAAATCAGCAAAAGGGCTTATCGCTTCTACTATCGCATCTTGTTTTGCAACAAACCTTACTTGCTCTGAACAATATATTTCAATTGTTGTCCCTTCAAGAATGTACGCAAATGCATACACAGAAAAAGGACTACATTCAAAAAATTTATCCAGAGCATTAGAAGATGGCGGAACATTAACTTCTGTCTTCGTTCCTTGGAATACGTGCGGTGTATTTATTCTCGCTACACTTGGCGTAGGTGCATTTGAATATGCCCCTTATGCTATTTTGAATTTCATCGTACCTATTATCTCAATCATTTATGGTATAACAGGCTTCACAATTGTAAAACTATCAGACATTGAAAAAGCAGAACTAATAAAGAAACAAAAAGCTCAACTAGAAGCTTAAAAATAATGGTAAATTCAGTTCATATATTGCGCGAGGACGCCCTTGTTGATAGGGCATTTCCTCGCCGCAAATATGGGCATACCCATAATCAACTAATTTCTTTAACAACCTTTCTGTTGATCGCCGCGTCACTTGTAAGTACTCAGAAAGATCCGCTGCTGTAAATTTCAATGATGGGTGTGATTGACTAAACTGAATAATTTTTGACAAGTTTGCTGGACTAAGCTTCGTTTCCTTCGCTATTTTCATTAATTCTGGGTTAGCATTTTTCAAACTTTGTACTCTCTGTTCTTCCGGAAATGGACCAAATAGTTCCTTCTCACTAGTTAGTATATAAAAACAATGCTCTATTGGATTATTCTTCGCGAAATTTTGAGCGATTTTAGCATTTTGCTCCGCTTCTTTCACAGTTTTCCCGTAACCAAACCCAATAGCTATCCTACCTTTTATACTCATAAATACGCTATCTATCATATTTGTTTTTATACTCGATTCAATATCACCGCGAGTCGTATACAAAATAAATGTCATTTCATCAACTTGTTTAAATGAACCACGTAATTCTTTTGAAACTACATTTAATTGTTCAAGCGAGCTTTCTTGTCTCTCCATAAAGGATATAATACAAGCACCAACAGTAGCTGAATGACTTTTTGCTAACTCGGCTTTTATTTTTGCATCTTTTAACCCATGTATAATGGATTGCGTCGGATCTATCATACGCTCTGAAGGAATACCTATTTTTTGAAGTTCATCATAAACAGCGTGAATACTAGTTAAAGCTAAATCCGAATCTCCTGATTGATACTTAGCTACATGAAAATCGATGACTCTATTTATTTCATCTTTACTCCACAACATATTTTCATAATCCATCACTTGTGGCTTTTCTTTCAGACCGATATCATGGAACACATTTGTAATAAACGTACGATCTACTAAATCAATTGAAATCTTATGAGGTTGAATGCTTTGATGATATATTATAGAAAGGAGTGACGATGCAACCGTTGTCTCGTCTTGTTGTAAGTACGTACTTGGAATTCGTAATTGTTCTCTTATTTCTTTTGCCATATAATAAGGTAGAGCACCCGAGAAAAAGATAACATCACAAGGTTTTAAACGCTTTAATTTTTCAGAAGATTCAGCCGGATGAAGGTAAATATATGGTTCAATCTCTATCTCTTCTAATTTATGAGCAATAGGTAAAAGATTCTCCATAAACTCCTTTGAACCGACAACTGCAATTTTTATTATCATTTTCTCTAACTCCTTATCATTAATTAACGACTATTTAACGTCAACTATATCAAATGTACAAAACTATTGTAAACAGGAAGGGGTCTTTATTCAATGAAAATTACAGCTATTCATCTTTACGCAATTCGTTTACCACTTCGCGATCCGTTTGTTATTAGTTATGGTTCTTATTCTGATATGCCTTCTATTATCGTCAAAATGGAAACTGATGAAGGCATTATCGGTTACGGTGAAGGCGTCGCTGATGATCACGTTACAGGTGAATCATGGGAAAGTACTTTCCATACTTTAAAACATACGCTAGCTCCTGCTCTTATCGGACAAAATCCAATGAATATCGAAAAAATACACGATATGATGGACAATACAATTTACGGTGTTCCAACAGCGAAAGCTGCAATTGATATTGCTTGTTTTGATATACTGGGCAAAAAATTAAATCAACCTGTATATCAATTAATTGGCGGGCGCTACCATGATAAGTTCCCCGTTACTCACGTATTAAGCATCGCTGCTCCAGAAAATATGGCTGAAGAAGCTGCTTCTATGATTCAAAAAGGTTACCAATCTTTCAAAATGAAAGTCGGTACAAATATAAAAGAAGATGTAAAACGAATTGAAGCGGTACGTGAACGTGTAGGAAATGACATCGCGATTCGCGTTGATGTAAACCAAGGTTGGAAAAATAGCGCCAACACATTAACGGCACTTCGTTCATTAGGACATTTAAACATTGACTGGATTGAGCAACCTGTTATCGCCGACGATATTGATGCAATGGCTCATATTCGTTCTAAAACAGACCTTCCACTTATGGTTGATGAAGGGTTAAAAGGTTCTCGTGAAATGCGCCAAATCATTAAATTAGACGCAGCTGATAAAGTAAATATAAAACTAATGAAATGTGGCGGCATATATCCTGCCGTAAAACTTGCTCATCAAGCTGAAATGGCCGGCATTGAATGCCAAGTGGGATCAATGGTCGAATCATCCGTTGCCTCTTCTGCAGGATTCCATGTCGCTTTCTCAAAGAAAATCATTACGAGCGTTGAACTAACAGGACCATTAAAATTCACGAAAGACATTGGTAACTTACATTACGACGTGCCATTCATTCGTTTAAACGAAAAGCCAGGACTAGGCATTGAAATAAATGAAGATACCCTGCAAGAACTAACCGTCTTTCAAGACGTTGTGCGCTAAAGGAGGACTCATACATGACAGTTCTATATGAAGGTACATTAAAACAAAATAACGAGTCATTTCACGTTACATTACTATCAAGCGAGCATATCGAACAAATTTTATCACTACAAAACGTTGTAGTTGAAGCACTAGAAGATAATGGGCGTTTACAACCACTCTCACAAGAAGAATTTCAATACATTCTAGAAGGAAACGGCATGATGATTGGTGCCTTTATCGAAAACGAACTCATCGCATTCCGTGCCCTACTCGTCCCTCCTATCGACGACGAACATTTAGGACTTGATATTGGTCTATCAGAAGGCGAACTACACCGCGTCATCTATCAAGAAATCTCAAATGTTCATCCGAACTGCCGTGGAAATGGTATGCAAAAAATATTAGCAAACATCATCATGAACGAATTACAAAAAGAAGACAGTAAATACGATTATGTTTGCTGCACCGTAGCCCCTTTTAACATTCCGAGTTTGAAGGATAAGTTTGCACAAGGGATGGAGATTGCTGCACTGAAAGAGAAGTATAGTGGTAGTATGCGGTATGTTTTTGTGAAAGAGTTACGCGGGGATAAAGAAAGGAATTGGACGGATGTTCAGAGTATTCTAATGAGTAATACTAGTGGACAGCAGGCATTACTTTCGAAAGGGTATCGTGGGTATGAGATGGAAAAAACAGACGATACTTTCATTGTGAAGTTTGGACGATAATTTATATGCAAGAAAAGGAAGGGGTATCCCTTCCTTTTTATTTTCTCCTCGCTTAACAGTTCCTTGGCTTGGTACATGAGATTATATCAACGATTTTTAGAATATATCTATCATAACTTACAATATATCAACGATTTTTCAAATATATCTATCGTAACTCAAAATATATCAACGATTCGACAAGGAATATCGATTTACCGACAAAAATCGATATTCCTTACTAAACCGTCATCTTCCAACTCGATAACGCTAACCAGTTCTCCATTTCCTTATAATCAGGCATTATCTTCCCGACAAGACGCCAAAAAGAACGATCATGATTTAAATGAACCATATGGCACATTTCATGAACAACTACGTAGTCAATTACTCGCTGTGGTGCCATCGCTAACTTCCAATTGAATGTTAGCTGTAAATTTGAATCGCAAGTCCCCCACGTACGACTACTATCTGTAATACGAATAGAACGCGGTTTTGTTTTGAAGTTACTTTGATGCGCTTTAATGCTCTTCTCTACTAGTGCCTTACACTGTTTATAGTAAAATCGTTTTAAAGCCTGCTGTATTTTCTCATCCTTCAGCTCTTTCACATAAATATGTAGCTTGTTTCCTTGAAACACTGCATTGTCTTGCGTAATACTTGCATCTTGAGAAATCTGTATCGGATACGTATTTCCTAAATACAGAAAGCCCTCTCCTTGATCATAATCCTTTTCCTGCGGTCCAAGCGCTCGCTCCTGCATTTCCTTACGTGTTTGCTGAATCCAATCCCATTTCTCCTCTAGCAACTCGACTAAGTATTCAACAGGTGTACCTTTCGGAGCTTGCACTTCCACATTCCCGTACGAATCTACAAAAAGACGCACCGACTTTTTCTTCTTATAAGTTATATGAAAATTAATTGTCTCACCTAAATATGTATGTACCATTTCATCACCTAACGTATTATTTTACAAATAAAAAAGAGTAGGATACAAATGCCCTACTCTACCTATTATATCATTTACAGCTTTACCATAAATGCTACAGTACTTACCCTCTATACTTTACACCTAACCCCTTAATGAAATTCCTTGCGTATCTATCGCCGCACTCTTTGTAATTTTTATGACCTTTTTTTCTTAATAGAGCGCCTAACTCTCCTTTTGTTACTGTAACGCCTACGCTATCTAATATATCAAGTACATCTTCACTCGTTAATGATAGTGCGATTTTCATTTTCTTTAGAAGAAGGTTATTAGCACTCTCTTTGCTTTGTACAGGTGCAGGTTGTCCTGGTTTTGGATCTTGCTTTCCTCTTTTTAAAGTAATAAATCCGTTTAAAAATGACTCTAACATCATCATATCGCATGTTAGTACGTACTCATCTTCGATTACATCGTCATTTTCAGATTCATGCTGAGGCGCTCTCTTTATTTTTGTAAGCATATCAACTACGTCTTCTTTCGTTACTTCCATTCCGCCAAGTTTAAAGATTTCCACCATATCGATATCTTTTATATCTAAAGCGTACCTTACTCTTTTTAATATATCGTTATTGCTCATTGCCATTGTTTTTCCTCCTGAAATATTGATTATGTTTACTTAGGCTTTACTTTTTATTTATGTTAAGATTCACCATAACTAATCTAAATAAGGTTATTTTTCATTATTTTCATAATTAAATTTAACTAAAAAAGTAGTGCCTTCCGATCCTGTTTGAATTTCTATTTTCGCATTATGACGGGCAGCAATGGCATAACATATGCCTAATCCCAATCCAGTTCCATTATCTTTGGTCGTGTAAAATGGAGTACCCAGTTTCTCTAATACTTCAGGCCTGATACCTTTTCCTTGATCCCGCACTGCAAGCACCACGCAATTTGGACCTTCCTTGTAGGTGCTAACGGTTAGAACTTTCCCTGCGCTCATCGCTTCTAAGCCATTACGGTATAAGTTTATTAATAATTGCCGTATCTCATTGCGATTTAAAAGTAATTCCGGAATGTCATTTGTATCGACTTGAATATATTTATTTTGATTATGCGTATCAATCTTTATTAAAGGAATAATGTCGTGGATAATTGCATTTAAATCTAACATCTGTAAATCTGATTTCCTTGTATTACCCATTGATAGAAATTCAGTAATAATAGAATTGGCACGGTCAAGTTCTTCAATCATTAGTTTAAAGTACTTATTATGTTTCCCATAGGTGTTCTCTTCTTTTAATAACTGCAAAAATCCCCGTACTGCTGTCATTGGATTTCTAATCTCATGACTGATACCTGCTGCCATTTGCCCTATTAACTCTATGTTGGATAACCTTTTCAATTCCTGCTCATATTGCTTTTTTTCCGTTATGTTTTTAAAAATACAACAAATACCATCATCATACGGGTAGGCAATAACTTCGTGCCAATATTCATCAGAGGTAGAAAGAACTTCGAAGTGAACTGTAATTCGCTCTGACATTGCACGATGAAATTCCTTATACATAACTGTGTCGACGCTACTCTGGAAAACCTCCCATACATTCTTGCCTAATACATCTTTTGCTGTTTTTCTTTGTGGAAAATATTGATACTTATTTACGTACGTAAATTCCCATTTATTATTCAAAGTAAAGAGTCCATCCGTAATACTTTCAATCACACTTGTAACTTTTTCATTAGCATTTGCTAATTCTCTCGTTCGTTTTTCCACCATGCTTTCAAGTTGATCCATATATAACAAGTTTGAAAACGTAGGAGCTGTGGCATCAACGATAGATTTTGCCAGTTGAATTTGGGAATTATCGTAATTGTGAGCTTTTCCCTCTTCGCCAACGACGATTGCCCCTAATACTTCTCCCATTGAAACCAATGGAATCATCAGTAAGCCCTTACTATCTATGTTTTTTGTTCGAATAACCTCTCGAATCTTGGCTTCATAGCTTTTCTCCATCCAATCTGCTTCTATCCAATCACAGTCCGCGCTTAACTTCGTTGTCTTAATTGCTGTTTTGTCTAGCGGATCTAAAAGGTGGGCAGCCATATTTTTACTCTCTAAAACCTGTCCTAAGTAAAAAAAACATTTATCAAAACTTTCCTGTATCGAGGAACACATTGATAAATCACGAGTAACATTTAGTAACAGCTGCTTCTCAGCAATAAGATTTTCTTTTTGTGTTAAATTATTTGCATTTTGAATTGCGACCGCAGCCATATTTACATAAGCTTCAACACTTTGAATTTCTGAATCTGTTAAGTTCATTGGAGTTCCATAATCAAATAGAAAAACCAGACCAAATAACTCTTTCTCAAATGAAATAGGCAGAGCTAATAAGGACTTAATTTTGAACGCATCAACTGATCTCGGATCCGGCCGATGGTCCTTTGAGGTATCAGGGATATAGATGGTTTTTTTTGTTTCAATAACTTCTTTTGCCAGTAAGTCTATTTCAGGATCAATTACCTGAGTATCGAGCGTTACGCCATTCATAGTCTCTGGTTTTCCTGCAAACCCTCTAAACGTTCCATCTTCCTCAGGTAAATAAATTCCAACAGCGTTGCACTTAACAATCTCCTCTGATATCGCTACTGTTACACGCTGCAATACTTCACGAAGTTCTAATTTTGTATTTATTATTTTCGTTATATTCGCGAGCCTAGAATATCTCGTCTGATCACTTAACATTTACATAGCCTCCAATTATAGGCACAATAAAATAAACATGATAATATCAGTGAATATCAGTGAAAATCAAGACCAACCTGTCATTTCAGATTTTCTCCTGTATTCTTTCCTTCCCCTTGTTTTACATAGAATATCTCGCTTACTTATGATACGGTTCAACTTAATGAAACATCCCCTCTAACTTTCAAAAGTTATACCGTTTCACTATCGCCATTTTTATCAACACTAGCCTCAAACTTATCCAGCAATGCACGCACTTCATCTGTTGATTTCGTGCTCATCAATTGATTTCTTAGTTCAGCAGCTCCAGGGAATCCTTTTACATAAATTTTGAAAAAGCGATGAAGCCCTGTGATTGAACGTGGTAGTACTTCTGCATATTGATCTTGAAGATCAAGCTGTAGTCTTAAAAGGTCTAGGTATTCTTTACTGCTATGCTCTCTTGGCTCTTTTTCAAAAGCAAATGGATTTTTAAAGATACCTCGCCCGATCATAACACCATCAATGCCGTATTTTTCAGCAAGCTCCAGACCAGTTTGACGATCAGGAATGTCTCCGTTAATTGTTAGGAGTGTATTTGGCGCAATACGGTCACGTAATTTTTTAATTTCTGGAATTAGTTCCCAATGCGCATCTACTTGGCTCATTTCTTCTCTTGTACGTAAATGAATAGAAAGGTTTGCAATATCTTGTTTGAAAATATGCGTTAACCAATCTTCCCACTCACTTAACTCTTTAAAGCCCAGTCGCGTTTTTACGCTGACAGGTAGTCCGCCCGCTTTCGCTGCTTGAATAAGTTCTGCCGCAACGTCTGGACGTAGAATAAGGCCACTCCCTTTTCCTCTCGATGCTACATTCGGTACTGGGCAGCCCATATTAATATCGATTCCTTTAAATCCTAGCTCCGCCATACCAATACTCATTTGACGGAAATATTCAGGATTGTCTCCCCAAATATGTGCTACCATCGGCTGTTCATCTTCCGTAAAAATCAAACGGCCACGCACACTTTTCATACCTTCTGGATGGCAATAGCTATCCGAGTTTGTAAACTCTGTGAAGAATACATCTGGTCGACCAGCTTCACTTACTACGTGACGGAACACAACGTCTGTCACATCTTCCATTGGTGCAAGTACGAAAAATGGTCGCGGTAAATCACGCCAAAAATTATCTATCATTTTAAATTCAAATCCTCTCACTATGAATGCAATTTTAAAATATAAGGTCAAATAATAACTGAACATTTATTATTTGTGAAAATCAGCAATATTTATTTTAACTAAAATCGTTGCTGAATAGTATTTTTATAAAGTGAAACCTTAATCAGTGGTCCCCACCTAACTTCTTTGCTTTCGCTTAATTTTGAAGTGGGGATCTTACTACACGCAAATAGCGGGATAAACCAAAAAGCAGGTGGTATAGATTTTTTCTATATCAACTGCCTTTTTATTATACCAACTTAAGCCAAGCCACACACTCCACATGAGTCGTATGTGGGAACATATCAACAGGTTGTAATTCCTGCGTTTTATATCCGCCTTCTTCTAATACTTTTAAGTCACGTGCTAATGTCGCAGGGTTGCATGATACGTATACGACGCGTTTTGGCTTCATGTCAATGATTGTGTTTAGTAATGCTTCGTCACAACCTTTACGCGGTGGATCTACGACCATTGTGTCAGCGATTACGCCTTCTTTGTACCATTTTGGAATGACTACTTCTGCTTCTCCTACACCAAATTCAGCGTTTGTCATATTGTTTAGTGCTGCGTTTCGGTTTGCGTCTTCGATTGCTTCTGGAACGATTTCAACACCGTACACTTTTTTCGCTTTTTGCGCTAGGAATAAGGAGATTGATCCGATTCCGCAATATGCATCAATTACTGTTTCGTTACCATCTAATTTTGCGTATTCTAACGTTTTATCGTATAGCACTTTCGTTTGTTCTGGATTTACTTGATAGAATGAACGTGCTGAAATTGCAAATTTAATGTCACCGATAAAGTCATAAATATATTCCGATCCATACAGTACTGTCGTTTTATCTCCGAAGATTACGTTTGTACGCTTCGTGTTTACGTTTTGAACAATCGATTTTACTTCTGGGAATTTCGCTGCGATTTCTTCAATGATCGCTTGTTTGTTTGGCAATTCTGCCGTACGCGTAATGAAGACAAGCATAATTTCCCCTGTTACTTGTCCGTAGCGAGCCATTACATGGCGAAGTGTCCCTTTGTTGCGTTCTTCGTTATATGCCGAAATACCGTGCTTTTCACAAATACGTTTTACTTCTTGAATTAATGTATCGTTTTCTTCCGCCTGAATTAAACACGATTCCATATTAATGATGTCATGTGTTCCTTGACGATAGAAACCTGCTACAAGTCCGCCTTCACGTTCTCCGATTGGTACTTGTGCTTTATTACGGTATACCCACGGGTTTTTCATGCCAAGTACAGGGTGAACAGGAACATCGCCTAGTCCGCCAATGCGCTGCATCACGTCGCGTATTTGTTTTTCCTTCGCTTGTAATTGTCCTTCATATGTTAAGTGCTGAAGCTGACAACCGCCGCACTGGTTATATACTGGGCATTCTGCATCTTTACGATATGGGCTTTCTGTATGAAGCTTCATTAAACGACCAAATGCGAAGTTTTTCTTCACTTTAATAATTTTAATTTGAGCCTCTTCACCTGGTAATCCGTTTTTAACGAAAATAGGATAGCCTTTTACTTTCGCAACACCGGCACCATCATGTGTTAAATCTTCAAATACTACATCTATAAACTCGTTTTTTTCAACTGGTGGCGTCATTTTTGTACTCATTTTCCGACCTCTCTTTTTCATAACACTGCGTTACATTTTATCATACTTATATGGTCTATTTCTATTGGAAGAAAAAAAGCTATTGACGATAGTTCTCTAGTAATGTTACGCTACTACTAATTTAATACGGACGATGTTACCTCATATATACTCGATAATATGGATCGAGAGTTTCTACCCGGCAACCTTAAATTGCTGGACTATGGGGAAAACTAATGAATATTAGCCCATGTGCAAAAAAGGACTCATATTGATTAGCTTTCTCTCATAGATGAAAGTGAATCCATATGGGTCTTTTTTTATTTTCATTTTTCTAAAAGGTCAGACATCTTACGTATGACATAAAACCTTTCCGTTTTATTTTTAGTAATATAACGAGCGTTTTATGTACAAACTTTATACGAACTTCTGAAAGGGGCAACTACATGCAATATGTAATGAGCATTATCGGTATTCTTGTCGTTTTAGGTTTATGTTTTGCTTTGTCAAACAACAAAAGTAAAATCAACTTCCGTGCAATTGCTATTATGATTGGTTTCCAAATTTTAATCGGTTGGTTTATGTTTGGCACAAAGATTGGTCAACAAATCATTATTTTCATTAGTAAAGTTTTCAACAAACTAATTAAACTTGGTACGACAGGTGTCGATTTTCTCTTTAATGGAATTCAAAGAGATTTTGTCTTTTTCTTAAATGTATTATTAATTATCGTATTTTTCTCAGCACTACTTTCAATCTTTAGTTATTTAGGTGTTTTACCATTCATCGTTCGCATTGTCGGCGGTGCCATTTCAAAAATTACTGGTTTACCACGCGTCGAATCATTCCACGCAGTAAACTCTGTATTCTTCGGTTCAAGTGAAGCGTTAATCGTTATTAAAAATGATTTACAACATTTCAATAAAAACCGTATGTTTATCATTTGTTGTTCTGCGATGAGCTCAGTTTCTGCTTCTGTTACAGCATCATACGTAATGATGTTAGATGCAAAATACGTACTTGCAGCTCTTCCGCTAAACTTATTCTCAAGCTTAATCGTTTGTTCGTTATTAACACCAGTTGATACGAAAAAAGAAGACGAAGTAATTCAAAAATTTGATAGAACTCTATTCGGAGACAGCTTTATCGGTGCAATGATTAACGGTGCGCTTGATGGTTTAAAAGTAGCTGGTATCGTTGCGGCGTTAATGATTGCCTTCATCGGTGTGATGGAAGTTGTAAACTACGTAATTAGCGCAGCTTCAGGTGCAATGGGACATGCTATTACATTACAACAAATCTTCGGTTATATACTTGCTCCATTCGCATTCTTAATGGGTATTCCAGCTCAAGATATTATCCCGGCTGGTGGTATTATGGGTACGAAAATTGTATTAAACGAGTTTGTAGCAATCCTTGATTTAAAAGGTGCAGCTGCAACATTATCTCCACGTACAGTTGGAATCGTTACAGTATTCTTAATTAGTTTCGCAAGTATTAGCCAAATTGGTGCGATCGTTGGTACAATTCGTGCTCTTTCTGAAAAACAAGGAAGTATCGTATCTAAATTCGGTTGGAAAATGCTATTTGCATCAACACTTGCTTCTATTTTATCTGCTACAATCGCTGGATTGTTTATTTAACAAAGAAAATCACCTTTGCTTACACAGCAAGGTGATTTTTTTATTATCATTTAAGAAACTGAGGAAAACTCTAATGCCTCTTCCTTATTAATAATTTCTCCCTTATATTTACCTTTCACCGAAATATCAATAATTGATTTATTTCCTGTTTCCATTTTCCCTAAAGAAAATATATATATTAATTCATCTTTTTTTAACATCCATTGCTTTCCATGCCAAGGACCAGTTAACTTCTGTTCTGGCGATGCCAGTATTTCTCCAAAATATTCACATTCTCCTAGAGATGTTTTTACTGTATTCTTCTCCGTATCAATAACTATATATTTAAGAAGCTTTATACTTTCACTTGAAAAAATCTCTACTTCATGATCACTTTTTTTCTTAAATTTAAGCTTTCCATCCTTTGTATTCACCAATTTACTTTGATCAATTGCATTTAGTACAAACTCATACTCTTCTTTTGTAACACCGAAATTAAGATGATATGGAAGACTTTTTTTCTCAGCATGCTCTTCTACGTATTTTAAATACCATTCCATATTATTCGCTAGATGCTCTCTCATTCTTTGACCAATATTCCCTACTTTTTTAAGAGTATCTGGATCCATCTCTAACGTCATAATATCCGCCGTAACTTCCGCGTTCATAAGATGTGCTGGAATATACTCTTCCACACTATTCACCTTACTCACTTCACTTTGACAACCAACTACAAATAGCGATATGAGAAGGATATATACTATTTTTTTATATTTCATTTCTGTTCTCCATTCCGTACATCATGCTTACTTACATTTATAGCGGTTCTTATTATAATCTAAAATCCCTATATTTTAATGAAACTAGCATCTATATGCAAAATTGCATATTAATAAGCCCTTCCTTTACTTTAAAATTAGCTTAAAACATTTACCAAAATATACAAATTAAAAATTAAAATGCTATAATTTGTAAAAAAAGCATATCGGAGGACCTTATGAAAATTCACGCCCTTTTCGATTTTTTACACTTACTAGTCTTGAGCATGAAAAGCTATTATGTATGGGGAATGCCTATCTATGTCTTCATTATTCCTCTTATCTTTGTAGTTGGTTATATTATTATCAATTTGAATAAAAAACGAAAGAATACATCTATTCAAAGCCACTAATCTATCACCCTAATCCCCCTAAAAATCATATTCCCCTCATTTTCTTCAAATGATATGATGAACAAGGGTATATCCCCACCACTCTTACAGCGGTGGGGATTTTAATGTAAATATGCAACAGAATACACAATAGAAGGTGATTTTATGAGAAAATACGCAGCAATTGCTTTATGTACATCTGCCATTCTAGCAGGCTGTAATACTAGCAATGTAAGTCAAGAACCTAAAAAAGAGAAAAAGGTTCAAGAAGTTAAGAAGCAAGAAGAGACTATGCAAGAACAAGGTAAAATTTCTTATAACCCGATTACACACGAATCTACAAACACAAGTATTCATATTACAGACATAAAGGATTCTTTAACCGAGGTACAATATACAATTTGGCGCACTGCTGATGGAAAGGAACATGCTAAATCCTTTTCTTCTAAAGAAAAACAATTTACGCTTCCTTTTGATATAAAAGAATTTGAAGGAAAACGCGGTGAGTTTCAAATTGAAGCAGCAGGAATAAAAGAAGATGGGAAAACAATTCCACTCACAAAATCTACTATTACTTTTGAACAAAAAGTTCCTGTTCTTATGTACCATGCAATTGATGATTATCATGGTCAAGGCATTAAAGACCTATTCGTATCACCAGCTAATTTTGAAGCCCAAATGAAGTATTTAAAGGACAATGGTTATACATTACTAACTTTTGAACATTGGGGCGATATAAATAAAGTAAATAAACCTATTTTCGTTACCTTTGATGATGGTATGAAAAATAATATGAATGCATTTCGCATTTTACAAAAGCTAAAAGATGATTCGTTTAAACCAACAGCAACAGAATATATGATTGTTGATAACGTTGATGCAGAAAGCTCTCTTTCTACATCTGAAATAAAAGAAATGGTTGATTCCGGTATTTTCTCCGTGCAATCCCACACAGCAACACATGCTGATTTACCGAAAATTACAAACTATGAAGAAGAATTAAAAGGATCGAAAGAAAAGCTAGAAAAAGTAACAGGTAAGCCAGTTATCGCTATTGCTTATCCGTTCGGTCATGTCGATGATAAAGTCGTCGCAGAAACGAAGAAATATTATCAATTTGCAACGACAACGAAGCCTGGACAATTCATTACGAAAAATGAACCCGATGAGTTGTTAAAAATGAAACGTGTTCGTATACACCATGCAACTACTGTGGAGCAATTCGCCTCTTCCATTAAATAAGTGTGGGAGCTCAATGCATGTTGAGCTCTCTTTTTAGTTTATATTTATATATATTTTTAGAATTTTCTTGTATTATATAAAGTAAGAAATCTTTCAAACTAAAGGAGATTATACATATGTCATTTGAACAAACGTTAGAGAAATATGCTGCTCTTGCAGTTAATGTTGGTGTTAATATTCAACCAGGACAAACTTTATCAATTAGTGCACCTCTTGAAGCTGTACAATTTGTACGCCTCGTTACAGAAAAAGCATATAAATCTGGTGCAAAACACGTATATGTGGATTGGAATGATGAGACGTTAACACGCTTAAAGTTCGATCTAGCTCCTGAGGAAGCATTCGCTGAATTTCCATCTTGGAAAGCACATGCTCGTGAAGAATTAGCAAAAGAAGGCGCTGCATTTATGTCTATTTATGCAGAAAATCCTGATTTATTAAAAGGTGTAGAACCATCGCGTATTGCAACAGCTCATAAAGTAGCTGGAGAAGCGATGAAAGTATACCGTGATTACGTACAAGCAGATAAAGTAAGCTGGTGTGTCATTTCTGTTCCTACGAAAGAATGGGCTGCGAAAGTATTCCCTGACGTAGCACCAGAAGAACAAGAAGCAAAACTATGGGATGCTATTTTCAAAGCTACTCGCGCTGATTTAGAAAACCCTGTAGAAGCATGGAAAGAACATGATGAAACACTACATACAAAAGTTGATTACTTAAACGAAAAGCACTATACAGCTCTTCACTATACAGGTCCTGGAACAGACTTAACAATTGAACTTCCAGAAAAACATGTATGGGCTGGTGCTGGTAGCTTAAATGAAAAGAACGTACCATTTATGGCTAACATTCCAACTGAAGAAGTATTTACAATGCCACTTAAAACAGGTGTAAACGGTCAAGTATCTAGCACAAAACCGTTAGCATTTGCAGGTAATATTATTGATAACTTCACGTTAACATTTGAAAATGGACGTATCGTAGACTATAAAGCTGAAACTGGTGAAGAAGCTTTAAAACATTTAGTAGAAACAGATGAAGGTTCTCACTTCTTAGGAGAAGTAGCTTTAGTACCTCACGACTCACCAATTTCAAACACAAACATTTTATTCTACAATACACTATTTGATGAAAACGCATCTTGCCACCTTGCAATCGGGAATGCTTATGCATTTAACTTAGATGGCGGTAAAACAATGTCTAAAGAAGAACTTGCTGAAAATGGTGCAAACGCTAGTATTACACATGAAGACTTCATGATCGGATCAGCTGAACTTGATATCGATGGTATTACTGCTGATGGCAGACATGAACCAATCTTCCGTAAAGGTAACTGGGCGTTTTAAATTAATTACCATAAAAAACACATTGGATAATCCAATGTGTTTTTTATTTATTTGGTTTCAATTCAAATTTTATCGTTCTATTTTCACGCGTAAACTCCGGCCTATACGTAGCGATATACGTATTTTCTTTCGCTACATCAAATAGCATGATATCTTGGATTTTTTCATCTGGTGCTAACTTTTTACTAATGAAGCTATCAGGGTTATTATATTCTTTAAATCTTGTACCTTTCTTATCGGTAATCTCAAATTCATAAAATGCAAAAGGTATTTCCTTTTTACTATTATTTTCTACTTTGAAAACAATCCCCAAAATTTCCTCTTTCTTTTTATCCTCATCATAATCCGGATACCCTAATTGAACTGAATCTATAGTTACTTGCAAACCATCTACGTCTACTGTCTCTCCTATTTTATACACTCTATCTCGAACGTCCTCTTGTTTACTTTCATTACTATCTTTAGTCTTAGTACAAGCACTTACACCAAAAGCTATGCCACAAATTAAAACAATTTGACTCACCTTTTTTAACATACTCTTTCCCCCACATAAGACAATATTTCATATGTATCATAACAAAGCCCTTTACGCTTTCTTGTCATATTTTGTCGTATTAATTGCTAACTGCACAAATAGAAAAAAGCTATCTTCTACAAAAGATAGCTTTCATGATGCCGATGAAACCTTAAGCCCAATGACACCCAAAACAATAAAGAGAATACAAAATGCTTGGAATAAGCTAATGTGCTCTTTAAAAAAATACACACTAATAATTGTAATAAGTAATGTTCCTACACCAGACCAAATAGCATAAGCAATACTTAAATGAATCTTTTTCACAACGATGGCGAACACGCTAAAACAAATACCATAAAATACAAAAATAAGTACACTTGGAATGGGCTTTGTTAAACCGTTTGATAGTTTCATCGCAATTGTTCCAGCTACTTCAAAAATAATTGTTACGAGTAATAATAGCCAATATATCATACTAGAATCTCCTTCTCTGTTACCTTATAGAGATTCTAGTATACTACTTATAGTCCTAATGAAATATATTTAATTTCTAAATATTCCTCGATACCGAAATGGCCTCCTTCACGGCCAATACCACTCTCTTTAAAGCCACCAAACGGTGCTTGTGCAACTGATGGAAGTCCATCATTTAATCCGATAATACCGTACTCTAACGCTTCACTAATTTGGAATGCTTGACTAATATCTTTCGTGAAAATATATGCAGCCAAGCCGTATGGTGTATGATTTGCCCTTTCGATTACTTCTTCAACTGTTTTAAATTTCGCAACTGGTGCAACTGGACCAAATGTTTCTTCAGTCATACAAAGCATCGTATCATTTGCCAACCCAATTACAGTCGGTTGCATGAAATGTCCATCTAACTCTGCAATCTGTTGGCCTCCATATAAGAGTTCTCCACCTTTTTGAACTGCATCTTCAATATGCTCTTGTACTTTCGAAACTGCATTCTCATCAATAAGCGGCCCTACAGTCGTTCCGTCACCGAAGCCGTCTCCTACTTTCAGCTGCCCAACTGCCTTTTGGAACTTCTCTACAAATACTTCATATACGTCTTCTTGAACGAATACTCGGTTTGTACATATACACGTTTGTCCTGCGTTACGGAATTTCGAGCCAATTACCGCTTCTACCGCTTTATCTAAATCCGCATCATTCATTACGATAAATGGAGCATGACCACCTAACTCAAGTGAAACCTTTTTCATCGTTTGTGCAGCACTAGCCATTAATTCTTTCCCGATTTCCGTTGATCCTGTAAAGGACACTTTTCGAACGCGTCCATCTTCCATCCACGTATCAGCAATTGCTTTCGCACTACCTGTTACAATATTAATTACACCTTTTGGAATGTCTGCTTCATGAGCTAATTCAGCTAATTTCAATGCAGTTAATGGTGTTTGACTTGCAGGCTTCACAACTGCCGTACATCCTGCTGCAAGTGCTGGAGCTACCTTTCTCGTAATCATAGCAGCCGGGAAGTTCCACGGTGTAATAGCTGCCATAACGCCAACTGGTTGCTTCATAACTAAAATACGTTTATTCGGATGAGAAGCAGGAATCATTTCACCATATACGCGTTTTCCTTCTTCTGCATACCATTCAACAAAGCTATTTGCATAATTCACTTCACCAAGTGCTTCTGCAAATGGCTTCCCTTGCTCCTTCGTCATAATCGCTGCGATTTCTTCTTTATTTTCATCAATAAGCGTGAACCACTTTTTTAATTTCACTGCTCGATCCGTTGCTGTTAATTTTGACCATGATTTAAAAGCCTCATGCGCAGCATCAACAGCTTGCTTTGCCTCTGTTACTCCGCCCTTTGGTACAGTTGCAAATATTTCCTTTGTCGCTGGATTATTTACTTCGATTTGCTCTTGTAGTGTAATCCACTCACCATTTATATACATCGCCTTTTTTTCTACGTTTACAAAAGTCGCTTTTTTATCCAATGTTTTCTTCCTCCTCTATAAGTTTCTTTATTTTTCTAGTGGCAGCAGATTGACTTATTTTTAAAAACTCCGCTACTTTATAACTCGATCCATATGTTTTATATGCTTTTAAAATAATGTTTCGTTCTACTTCTTCCAACATTTTATAGAGACTTTGACCTGACTGTTCAACTGTGGATTCCTGCATCGCTATTGGTAAATCTTCTATTGTAACGATATCGTCAGCAGTTATAACAATTCGTTCAATTACATTTTCAATCTCTCTATTATTTCCTTCCCAAGGGTACCCAACAAACATTTGCAATGTGCTAGGTGCTAATTTTATATTCCGTCCATATTTCTCATTAAAATGCTGCAAATAATGATAGACGAGCGGCAAAATGTCTTCTGTTCTTTCCCTAAGTGGCGGAATTGAAATCGGAATAACATTCAGACGATAATACAAATCCTTCCGAAAGGTCCCTTGCTTTACCATCTCACTTAAATCTCTATTAGTTGCCGCAACAATTCTAACGTCCACCTTTTTTAATTCTCTTCCGCCTATAGGACGAAACGTTTTTTCTTGCAATACTTGCAACAATTTCGCCTGAATTTCAAGCGGCATTTCACCGATTTCATCTAAGAAAAGGGTTCCTTTATTCGCTGACTCTAATAGCCCCTTTTTCCCTTCACGATTTGCCCCTGTAAACGATCCACCTGAATATCCGAAAAGCTCGGATTCAATTAAATTTGTTGGCAATGCCGCACAATTAATCTCATAGAAGCTTTCATTTTTCCGATTACTCACTTCATGTAAATGACGTACTAATCGACTTTTTCCAACTCCTGTCTCACCTAAAATGAGAACCGTACTATCTACCACAGACACTTTTTTGATTGTTTCGACTATTTTTTGCATAGCAATGCTTTTAAAAATAAGTCCTTCGTGTTCATATGTTTCTCTTAATTCTTTTTTATATGTTTTTAATTGATTATCCATTTCCTCGACCTTTTGACGTAATTGATAGAGTTCAGTAAGGTCTCGAGAATAACTAATCACTCTTCTTAAATTTCCTTCATCATCAAAAACAGGTCTTGTACGAACGTGTAAATACTCTCCTGATTTTGTCGTTTGAACAAGTTCAATCGGTCTCTTCTTTTCAATTACTTCTAATGTTGCCGACGGATAAAAGATCTCATCCTTTTGCAATTCTTTCACATGCTTACCTACTAACTCTTTAGCAGCTAGTTGATAGTGTCTTTCACATGTACTATTTACACGTACAACGATGCCCTTCTCATCAGTAACAAAAATCTCGTCAAACGCATATTCAAATACATCTTGTAAATCCATTAACACTCGTTCCTTTTCTGCAACCATCCTAGCCACCCCTAACTTCAAATCCATCGATTCACTTCATTACCTTTATTATAAAATGAATTTTCTGCATTTTATATAGAGTTAGCTAGAATGTTTGCGATTTATTATTCAGCTTTTACACACGAGCGATATTCGCTTGCTCATAACAAGCTTGTAATGATTCTTCAATAATCGTTAAGCCTTCTTCAAGTTGCTCATCTGTAATAACTAATGGCATTAACACACGAATAACATTTCCATATGTTCCAGCAGATAATAAAAGCAACCCGCGCTTATTTGCTTCTGTACATAAATTAGCTGTTAATACTTTATCTGGCACTTTCGTTTTGCGATCTTGAACGAGTTCAAATGCACACATCGCTCCTAACCCACGTACATCACCGATACAATTATATTTATTTTTCATCTCTTGGAATCGGTTCATTACGACTTTGCCTAATTCTCTCGCTCTATCATTTAACTTCTCTTTTTCTATTACATCAAGTACAGCTAATGCAGCCGCACATCCTAGTGGACTTCCTGCATACGTTCCACCAAGTTCTCCCGGTGCAGACTCATTCATAATTTCTTTACGACCAATGACACCACTTATCGGTACACCAGCACCTAACGATTTAGACACTGTAATTAAATCTGGCACGACATCATAATGATCAATCGCAAAGTATTTTCCTGTACGACTAAAGCCTGTTTGAATTTCATCTGCTACAAATAAGATGCCGTGTTCTGCACAAATATTGCGTACTTCTTGAACAAACTTCTTACTTGGAACGATAAATCCGCCTTCCCCTTGAACAGGTTCCATTACAACAGCTGCAATTGTTTCTGGTGCTACTTCTGATATGAAGAAGTTCTTAAACTCTTCAATGATAAAATCATCATACTGCTCTTCCGTTAACCCTTCTGGACGACGGTATTCATATGGGAATGGCGCTTTATATACTTCTGGAGCAAATGGACCAAATCCAAATTTATATGGTTTTACTTTACTTGTCATCGTCATTGTCATTAATGTACGTCCGTGGAAACCTTTTGAAAACGCAATAATACCAGGTCTTTTCGTATATTTACGAGCAATTTTCACCGCATTTTCAACTGCTTCTGCACCACTATTTAAAAATAGTACTTGCTTATCAAAATTCCCCGGCGCTAACGCGGCAAGCTTTTCTGCTAATTCAATATATGGCTCATACATCATGACATTAAAGCCAGTGTGAATATATTGATCTACTTGTTTATGAAGTGCTTCTTTAACGACTGGGTGACAATGTCCTACGTTAATTGTCCCTATTGCTCCCGCGAAATCAATGTACTGATTACCATCGACGTCTGTTACAAGAGCCCCATTTGCAGACTGTACAAATGTCGGAATGCCATTACTTACTCCTTTTGGTACTATATTTTGGCGGCGCTCTAATAAAGACGCTGCTTTTGGTCCTGGAATTTGTTCATTTACTTTAGCAAATTTTTTTGTGTTCATTGCGTACCCCATCCTTTTCTTTACATTGTTTTCTCTTTTTATTGCAAAATATATGCCAACTTTCTTTTCTAGCATTCATCCTATATTCTTTGTATCTAGGCATAAAAAATAAGTCTTTGTAGACATTTTTCTTACACGTTAGACTTTTCTTGCTCCCAAATAAACTCACCTGAATGAGAAATAAAATCCTCAACAGATTGCACTACTAGATCCGCAAGTGGTTCTAACGTTTGAAGATCTCCCGTACCAGATAGTACGCCAATTGCATAGCAATCGCCACCATTTTTCGCTAAATGTAAATCTGTCGGCGTATCCCCAACGATTGCTACTTCACATGCCTCTAAATGAAACTTCTCACAAAAGGATTCTACAATTCTTTTATCGGGTTTTTGTGCCGGAAATGTATCTGAGGCTACAACATAATCAAAAAAGGTCTCTAATCGATACTGTTTTAAAAATAATTCTGTCGGTGCGAAATCATCAGCTGTAACAACACCTAAAATAAATCCTCTATCCTTTAAACCTTGTAAAATTCTCGGTAAATCTGCTGTCATTTTCATATAGGAACGGTGCTCATACATAAGCGAAAACAATTTTTCACTTACCCACTCATGCATCTCCTCTTCCTTAGATGACGCAATATGCTTACAAAGCCCCTTTGCTACATCAAGGCTTGTTCCAGCCGCTAATGCGCTACTTGGATGAACAAATGTCCCATCCACACCGATCTCCTTTAGTAAAGCCTGTTGCATTGACTCTGGGAGTTGATATAATTTTATACAGTCCGCTACAAGTTCTTCAGCTACTTTTATCCAAATTGAATGAAAATCCATTAATGTCCCATCTTTATCAAATAGTATTGCTTTTACCTTCTCCATAGCATCCTACCTCTCGTTTCTTATCTCCTCCAGTGTACCAATAAAATATGGATATAAAATAAACGAATTGTAAAAATACCATAAAAATCAAACCAACTTCCAATTTACAATTCCTCTATATAAAGAAAAAGGATGCCTTTACAGGGCATCCTCTTGATGTTCAGGAACGAATAATTCGAGACAATGGTACATATTTTCAAATTCCATTGGGGCATCTCCACCATATTCACCGTCTAAATTAATCATTAGTTTATCTGGTGAATGGACTTTAATTCGATTCGCTTGTGTATATAATACTTTCGGATTATTAATATGTTCACCGCGTTGTGCTTGCGTTGCTGCTTTAATTAGATCTGCGATAGACCCCTTTTTCAGTACTAATAAATCAAATAACCCATCGTTAATAGATGCATATGGTGCTACCTTTTCAAATCCACCAACTGAACGAGTATTTGTAATTAAAAACATCGTAATTTCTTCTTGTAGTAACTTCCCATCATACTCGATTTCAACGTATGTTGGATGTAATGACGGTAACATTTCGATTCCTTTTAAATAGTAAGCAAGCTGACCTAATACCGTTTTTAACTTACTTGGTACTTCATATGTTAATTCGGTAATACGACCGCCACCAGCAATATTAATGAAATATGTATCATTTGCTCTACCAAGATCTAAAGGAACTGTTTTCCCTTCACAAATAATATCCGCAGCCTCTTCAATAACACGAGGTACACCGATCGCACGTGCAAAATCATTTGTCGTTCCAACTGGAATAATCCCAAACTTTGGACGGTGCTCATGTCCTACTAAACCATTTACTACTTCATTTAACGTACCGTCACCACCAGCTGCGATAACAACATCAAACTTACGATCCGCAGCTTGCCTCGCTGCCACAGTCGCGTCTCCAGGACCCGTTGTCGCATGACAAGATGCTTCATATCCAGCTTGTTCTAATTTTTGTAATACTTCTGGTAAGCTCTTCTTAAATAGCTCACGCCCAGAAGTAGGATTATAAATAATTCTTGCTCGCTTCATCATTTATTAGCACAGGAAATTTCTTTATTCATTGAAAAAGAACATACCGAAACTCCTTTCAGTATTCCTATGCCTACCTCCTCTCATCTTCCTATCCTACTTTTATCCCTCTCAAACAGGCAGTAAGAACCCGATTCGTGTAGCCCATCAAAAGTAAATATTCATTTCGATGGTTTTGTTTTATTTGACAAAAAAATTTATGCCCATCTATTTCCTCACAACCATTTACATATAACGAATAATAATTATCTATTATTTCACGAGATGAAAAAAACCCCTATGTCTAGATTTATCATTATTCCCACCTTTTTGCAACTATCATACCATAGTCACTATACAAACATTTTTTCACTTTTGACAGTTAATCAAACGTTTGTTTAAACGATTCCGTCTCATTTAAACAAACGTTTGATTAACCTAGAAAAAACACCCATGTGCGGGTGTTTTTCTGCTTAATCTTTAAAAGTTACTACTATTATCGCTTATTAATCTCTTCAAGTAAGATTTTGTTAACAAGCGGTGGATTTGCTTGTCCTTTTGTAGCTTTCATAATTTGACCAACTAAGAAGCCAATCGCACGGTCTTTACCGTTTTTAAAGTCTTCGATAGATTGCTCATTATTATCAAGAATTTCTGTTACAACTTTACGAAGTGTACCCTCGTCAGAAATTTGAACAAGACCTTTCGCTTTAACGATTTCTTCTGGGTCTCCACCTTTTTCAATTAATTCGTTAAATACTTTCTTCGCGATTTTAGAAGAAATTGTACCTTTTTCAATTAATTGAACCATTTTAGATAAACCAGCAGGCGTTAATGCAACGTCTTTTAATTCTTTTTGTTGTTTGTTTAAGTATGCAAGCACTTCACCCATTAACCAGTTTGATGTTAATTTCGCATCAGCACCGTCTGCAACAGTTGCTTCGAAGAAATCAGACATTTCTTTCGTTAATGTTAATACGTGTGCGTCATAAGCTGGTAAGCCTAATTCTGCAACATAGCGAGCTTTACGTGCATCTGGAAGTTCCGGAATAGAAGCACGAACTTCTTCTTTCCACGCATCATCGATGTAAAGTTCAACTAAGTCTGGCTCTGGGAAGTAACGGTAATCGTCAGATCCTTCTTTCACACGCATTAAGATTGTTTTCTTTGTTGCTTCATCATAACGGCGTGTTTCTTGTTGGATGATACCACCAGATAATAATTCTTTTTCTTGGCGTACTTGCTCGTGCTCAAGACCTTTTTGTACGTAAGTGAATGAGTTTAAGTTTTTCAGTTCCGCTTTTGTACCGAACTTCTCTTGTCCAACTGGACGAAGGGAAATGTTCGCATCACAACGTAGAGAACCTTCTTCCATCTTACAATCAGATACACCAGTGTATTGAATGATTGATTTTAATTTCTCTAAATATGCATATGCTTCTTCTGGCGTACGCATATCTGGCTCAGATACGATCTCGATTAAAGGCATACCTTGACGGTTATAGTCTACTAATGAACCATCAGCTGTATGCGTTGATTTACCAGCATCTTCTTCTAAATGAAGACGTGTAATACCGATACGTTTCTTTTTACCGTCTACTTCGATTTCAATCCAACCATTTTCACCGATTGGCTTATCAAATTGAGAGATTTGGTAAGCTTTCGGATTATCTGGATAGAAATAGTTTTTACGGTCGAACTTCGTTTCCGTTGCGATTTCACAGTTTAATGCCATTGCAGCTTTCATTGCAAAGTTAACTGCTTCTTTATTTAAAGTAGGAAGTACCCCTGGGTATCCTAAGTCAATTACACTTGTTTGTGTATTTGGCTCCGCTCCGAATTCTGTTGGACTCGCAGAGAAAATTTTCGAATTTGTTTTTAACTCAACGTGAACCTCTAAACCAATAATTGTTTCTAAATTCATCTATGCTCGCCTCCTTACAGACTTGCTTTTTTTGTATGATAGTCTGTTGCTTGCTCAAACGCATGTGCAACGCGGTAAATTGTCGCTTCATCGAAGTGTTTACCAATGATTTGTAGACCAAGTGGCATGTTGTTAGCACCGAATCCACATGGTACAGAAATCGCTGGAACACCCGCTAAGTTTACTGGGATTGTTAAAATGTCATTTGCATACATTGTCATTGGATCATCAACTTTTTCGCCCACTTTAAATGCAGGAGTTGGCGTTGTTGGTCCAATAATAACATCGTAGTTCGCAAATACATTTTCAAAGTCGTTTTTAATTAATGTACGTACTTGTTGTGCTTTTTTGTAATATGCATCATAGTAACCAGAGCTAAGTGCAAATGTACCAAGCATAATACGACGTTTTACTTCATCACCGAAACCTTCGCTACGTGTGTTTTTGTATAGATCTAATAAATTATTTACATTATCAGAACGAACACCGTAACGTACGCCGTCAAAGCGTGAAAGGTTAGCAGATGCTTCAGAAGAAGATAATAAGTAATACGTTGCTAGAGCGTATTTAGAGTGTGGAAGAGATACTTCTTCCCAAGTTGCGCCCATACCTTCTAATACTTTTAAAGCAGCTAGTACTGACTCACGAGCTTCTTCGCCAACACCTTCGCCTAAGTATTCTTTCGGTACAGCGATGCGTAAACCTTTAACGTCGCCTGTTAAACCTGCTAAATAGTTTCCAACTTCAACATTTGCAGAAGTTGCATCCATACGGTCAATACCTGAAATAGCTTGTAATAAGTATGCATTGTCTTCTACTGTACGTGTAATCGGTCCGATTTGATCAAGTGAAGATGCGAATGCTACTAATCCGTAACGAGATACGCGTCCGTAAGTTGGTTTTAAACCTACAACGCCGCAATATGCAGCTGGCTGACGGATAGAACCACCCGTATCAGAACCTAGAGAGAATAGTACTTCTCCTGCTGCTACAGCTGCTGCAGAACCACCACTAGATCCACCTGGAACGTAATCTAAGTTCCATGGGTTTTTCGTAGCGTAGAATCCTGAGTTTTCATTTGAAGAACCCATTGCGAACTCGTCCATGTTTAATTTACCGATTGTAATTGTGTCAGCAGCTTTTAGCTTTTGCACAACTGTCGCATCATAAATTGGATCGAAGTTTGCTAACATTTTGCTCGCACAAGTCGTACGAAGACCGTTAGTTACAATGTTATCTTTAACACCGATTGGCATACCGAATAATAAACCATTATCTTCAGCACCAATCTTAGCGTCTAATTCTTTCGCTTTCGCACGTGCATTTTCTTCATCTAATGTAAGAAAAGCTTTTACGTTATCTTCAACATCCGCAATACGTTTGTAAGATTCTTCCACTAAATCCGTAACGGAAATTTCTTTGTTGTTTAACTTCTTATGTAACTCTGATACCGAATGATCAAATAATGACATCGAAATTCCCTCCTCTATTCTAATACTGCTGGAACACGGATTTGATTATCTTTGTGATCCGGTGCATTTTTTAATACTTCTTCTACTGGTAAACCTTTTTCTGGTATATCTTCACGCATAACATTTTTCATAGTTAATACATGAGTTGTTGGTTTTACATCTGTTGTATCTAATTCATTTAACTGTTCTGCAAATGTAACAATTGCATCTAGTTGTTTTTGAAATTTTTCTGCTTCTTGATCAGTAATTGCAAGACGTGCTAAATGTGCAACGTGCTTTACATTCTCAACGGAAATTCTTGACACGGCTAGGCCACCTCCATAATATATCGTTCAATCTACAATACTATTGATGATACCAAATTTTCAGTACTTCAAGCAAGTCAACACACGATACTTACAGCATTTTTACATAAAAAAAGAAAGGCAAACGCCTTTCTTTACAATTTACTCTTTATCTAACGGTTTATTTTTCGGAAATCTCTCGTTATCTTCTTCATTATCACGAATTGTTTTTTGTAATACAAAACAAGACATCGTTAAAAATAATGTTCCAATTAAATAGTATCCTTTTACACTAAGCGTTTCATCTAACGTATAAATCCCAATTAGCATACCTGAAAGCGCACAAACAAATGAAGTCCATGCTAAAAACGTGAACGCTTGCGTATTTCGTCTTCTCATCGTTATCCCCCTCGTTAGCTGTACATCCATTATAGATAAGTATATTTATCATGATGGATTTTTATGTAAATTCTAGTTTTATATTTATAAATCTATCATAAAAGGATACTATTTTAAAGTTAGTTTTCTGTCTAATCTGAAAAAACAATTAAAATCATTGACATTTATTTCAATTCTACATAAAATAAAAATAAATATTACGAACCTCGAAATATACGGGAGTGGAATTAATTGTTGCAATACGAACATTTTTTAGACTTACTGCTAGATAACGCCAAGAAACTTTTCTATCCTGAGGAATGGGTAAGCCTAGATTTAACACTTTCTAAAACTGAAGTATTTTGTTTACTTTGGATGGAGCGAAATACAGATATTACAATGACAAAAATCGCTGACCTTCTTGATATACCAATGAGTACAACGACAGGTGTTGTAAATCGCCTTGTAAAAAAGGGATATATTGAAAGGTACCGTGATGAAAACGACCGACGCATTGTATTGATTCGTTTAACAGAAAACGGCGTAATGCTCGTTCACGAAGTAAAACAAAATGCAGCCCATTACTTTAGCCTTGTGACAGAAGCATTATCAGAAGAAGAAAAAGCATTCTTACTACAAATCTTCCAAAAAATCATGAATCACATTGCTACGTCACAGCAAAAAACAGAAGAAAAGGTTTCTACACCTAAAATGAAAAACATTCCGATTGAATAAAACCCTTGCTGGGTTTTTATTCAATTATTTATTTCGGCAATCGTAATATTCGACATTCGAAACAAAGGGGATATGAATGATGAGAATTATTTTGTATACAGGTAAAGGCGGCGTAGGAAAAACTAGCATTTCAGCAGCAACAGCACTTCAAAGTGCAAAACAAGGATTAAAAACTTTAGTAATGAGTACAGATCCTGCTCATAGTTTAGGAGATTCATTTGGTATAAAACTATCTTCTGAGCCTTTAGAGATTCGTAAAAATTTGTGGGCACAAGAAATTAATACGATTTATGAAATGGAAAAGGGCTGGGGAAAATTACAGAAATATATTACACTTCTCTTCACTTCCAAAGCAGCTGATGATATTACAACAGAAGAATTAACGATGTTTCCTGGTATGGAAGATTTAATTAGCTTACTTCGCGTACTCGATTATTATAAACAAAACACATATGATGTTATTATCATTGATTGTGCTCCAACAGGAGAAACATTAGCAATGCTCAGTTTTCCAGACATGCTCGGCTGGTGGATGGAAAAACTCTTTCCTATTAAAAGAAAAGTTTTAAAAGTTGTTCGCCCTGTAGCCCAACCACTTCTTGGTGTCCCCCTTCCAACCGATGATATTATGGACGAATTAACAAATACACTTGAACAGCTCGGAGAAATGAGAGATATTTTATCAAACCGAGAAGTAACAAGTATCCGCATCGTTGTAAATCCTGAAAAAATGGTCATTAAAGAAGCACAGCGCAGCTTTACGTATTTAAATTTATACGATTATAACGTAGATGCCATTATGATTAACCGTGTCATCCCTAACACTGTCACCGATCCTTATTTTCAAGCATGGAAAGATACGCAAAAGAAATATAAAACATTAATTCAAGATAGTTTTGATCCACTTCCTATTTACGAAGCTCCAATGTTTGAACAAGAAGTTGTTGGTTTACCTATGTTAGAGCGTGTAGGAGGCGCTTTATTCAAATCAGATTCTTCTCCTACGGAAGTGAAATTTAACGGCCGCACACAATATGTAAAAAAGGATGGCGATGAGTATATTTTCGTTCTGTCCATTCCCTTCTCAAACAAAAGCGAGCTAGCATTAAATCAAAAAGGTGATGAGCTTATTATTCGGGCTGGGTCTGTGAAGCGAAATATCACATTACCAAAAACATTAACCCACCTTTCTATCCAAGGAGCAAAGTTTGAAGATGATGTACTTAACATTCGGTTTGGAGGTGTAGTGCATGCATGAAGAACTACTAAGGAAGGTAATCCGTACAAAAATAAAATTCGGTATGCATATATTAGAAGAGTTACCTGCCCCAATTCAGCAATCAGCTAAGCAAATGCTAAATATTTTACAAGAGGAGCTAGCTGCTTATCCGAAAGAACAAGGACATCATGAAGATAATTTAAAAAGTATTATAATCGAATAACCACAAAAAATAGACCAGGAAAACTCCTGGTCCATCACTCTACTTAACAAACATTGGATTCTACGTTATACAAAATTGGAAGGTACAGAATTAGGGTTTGTTTGTTAAGCAGATTATATGTTGAACGAACTAACAGCGGAGGGGTTCCTTCTGCTAGTCCGTTAAACTCAATCATTATTTTACGATTTTTTCAAGCTCATCAAGTGAAAGATCTACTGAAATGGAACCATCATTTGTTTCTTTCTTAATTGCGTCTGTTACTTCTTTTGAATGATATAGTTCAATTACTTTTTTCAGTGTTGGATCATCTTTATCTTTCGTACGAGCTGCGAAAATATTAATATATGGTTTCGCATTTTCATTCTTTGGATCTTCTAAGAAAATTGGATCCTTCGCTGGATCTAATCCAGCTTGACCAGCAACACCGTTATTAATAACTGAAGCTGCTACATCTTTTAATACACGAGGTGTTTGCTGTGCGATAACCGGTGTAATTTTTAACTTCTTCGGATTTTCAGCAATGCCGCTTGGATCTCCAAATAAGCCAAAGTCTTTCTTAAGCTTTAATAAACCTGCTGCATCAAGAAGTTTTAATGCACGTGCTTGGTTCGTTGGATCATTCGGAATCGCAATTTCTGAACCATCTGGAATTTCATTTGCTTTCTTATGTTTTTCAGAGTATAAACCCATTGGTGCAATTTGTGTTGTACCAACAGCTGTAATATCTAATTTATGCTCCTTCTTAAATTGCTCTAAGAATGCAATATGCTGGAATGAGTTTAATTCAATATCTCCATCAGCTAACGCTTTATTTGGTGTTGTGTAATCAGAGAACTCAACCAGTTTAATTTTAATTCCTTCTTTTTCAGCTTTTCTCTTCAAAATTTCCCAAGCGTCTCCATCCGTTCCAGTTACACCGACGCGAACTACTTTTTCTTTCGCCCCTGCCCCCGTGTCTCCACTTGAGCAGCCACTTAATGCTGAAATCCCTACAATCGCTGATAATGCAAATGCTAAAATTTTCTTCATTTTCTTTTCCCCTCTTCCTTTTTATGATCTGCGTAAAAAGACTTTCGCAAAGTAGTTTCCTAAATTTTGAGCTATCTGCACGAGAATAATAAGTAAAACGACCGTTACGAACATAACTGATGTATCAAAGCGTTGATAACCATATGTCATTGCTAAGTCACCAAGACCACCGCCGCCGACAAGCCCAGCAACTGCTGAAAATTCAATTAGACCAACTGTCATAAACGTGACCCCTAAGATTAATGGTGCTAACGCTTCTGGCACGAGAATTTCAAAAACAATTCTAAGTGGTGAAGCACCCATCGCTTGCGCTGCTTCAATTACCCCTTTCGGAACAGAAACAAGGTTTGTTTCAACCATTCTAGCAATACCAATTGATGCAACTAACGTCATTGGAAAGATCGCTGCTGCTGTTCCAATTGTCGTTCCGATAACACTTCTTGTTAGCGGGCTTAAAGCTACTAAAAAGATAATAAATGGAACTGGACGAATTGTATTAATAATGACATTAAGAATTGAAAAGACCCATTTATTCTCTAAAAAGTTTCCTTTACGCGTTACATATAAAAGTAAACCTAGAGGTATACCAAGAATTGTAGCAAATATAAGGGTTACAATTACCATTAAGAGGGTATCCCCCGTCGCATCTAATATACGAGGCCAAAATATACTCCAATCAACTCGCATGAGCTTCTACCTCCTTCAGCTGCACTTGCAGTCTTAGATGTTGTAATGCTTTTTGGATTTCCTTCTGCTCACCTTGCAGCTCTACAAGTAGATTTCCAAATAGCACATTTTGAAGTTCAATAATATTTCCGTACAGTACATTTACATCGACGTTATAATTTTTTGCGATATATGATAGTACCGGCTGTCCTGTCTCCTCACCAGTAAAAGTTAAGCGGTAAATCTGTCCACCATTTTGAATTTTCGCTAGAACACTTTCTGGTAAATGATCATTAATAACAGAACGTACAAAGTTTTGAGTCGTTTTTGTTTTTGGTTGTGTGAACACGTCAAACAGTTTTCCTTCTTCAATTACTTTTCCTTTTTCCATTACAGCTACACGGTGACAAATTTCTTTCACAACGTGCATTTCATGTGTAATAAGAAGAATCGTTAAATTGTACTCTCTATTTACCTTCTTTAATAAGTTCAAAATCTCTGTCGTTGTTTCTGGGTCTAAAGCTGATGTTGCCTCATCACATATAAGGATATCTGGTGATGTCGCCAGCGCTCTTGCAATCCCAACACGTTGCTTTTGTCCGCCCGATAATTGCTCTGGATAATAGTTTGCTTTATCTTCTAATCCTACAAATTTCAACAGTTCATTTACTCTTTCTTTTATTTCATTCTTCGGTACTTTCGCTAACTTTAGTGGGTAAGCAATATTCCCAAACACTGTTCTTGAATTAAATAAATTAAAACTTTGAAAAATCATTCCGATTCTCTGTCTTAGCCTCCGTAAATCTTTCGTCGATAATGATGTAATATCTTTATCATCTATTGAAATCGTTCCTGCCGTTGGTCTCTCTAACATATTTACTAAGCGTAACAATGTACTCTTTCCAGCGCCACTAAAACCGATAATACCAAAAATTTCACCTTTCTCAACGGATAATGTTACATCCTCCACTGCATGAACAGATTGCCCACCAGATTCATACACTTTACTTACATTGTTAAAAGAAATCATTTTTTCCCCTCCTATATGCTGTAAAAACTTGAAGTAGCGCTTTCGAGGTAAAATAAAAAGTGCTCTCCTTCTTATCAACCATAAAGATAAGAAGGAGAGCACTTATATGTACTCGGTCACATCTTCTCATCTTCCAAGCCTATAAAGACTTGCTGGAGTTAGCACGGTATTAAAAAACCCGTTGCTGAGGTATCGTAGGGCCAGTCCCTCCACCTCTCTGGATAAGAATGTATCGATTTAATTGTCATTTAATTAATTCTCATTATAGAACTCAGAATAATAAGAGTCAATATATTTTTTAGAAAAATATCAATTATTTCTTTATTATAATTTTTAAATAAAAAATCTTAATAACATCGTACTTTTTAAAGTTATTTTTAATTTTCCTCTCTCATATTTTAAAAAAGGAGATTCTTCTCTACGAATTGAATAACATTATTTGAATATGAAACTTGGAGGAAGATAAATATATGAAAACAGCTCTTTTACTCGTTGATATTCAAAATGATTATTTTCCACATGGAAAGATGGAATTGCGTAATCCGGTAGAAGCAAGTGAATATGCTAGTCAACTACTCCAGTACTTTAGAAAGGACAACACACCTATTTTTCATATCCAACATGTAGCTATGAAAGATGACGCTACTTTTTTTCTACCAAATACAGCAGGTGTACATATTCATGAAAATGTTCGTCCGCTTAGAGAAGAAACGGTTATACTCAAGCACTACCCAAATAGCTTTCGAGAAACTAATCTTCTAGAGCAATTACAACGTTTAGACATTAAACACGTCGTCATATGTGGGATGATGACCCATATGTGTATTGATGCTACCGTAAGGGCTGCCTTTGATTTCGGCTTGCAATGTACTGTTATACACGATGCTTGTGCTACAAAAGATCTTTCTTTTAAAAATGCTACTATACCAGCCGTTTATATTCACAATACAATTTTAGCTAGTTTAAATGGAGTATATGCAAATGTAATGAGTACAGAGGAGTTTTTAGCTACAAAAAAACACCCTCTTCAGTGAGCAAAACCGAAAAGAGTGTTTCTTGTCAAACCATAGATTTTCTTTCAAATTGTATTATACAGGAAATCCTTAAAATGAATACTAAAAAATGTGACTAATAAGTCAACTTTTCTCGTTGTTTTATTTCTATTTTCATGTTTATCCCGCTATTAATAGCGGTTTAGCTATTTCCACTTGCAGAAAGGTAATATATGGTAATTGTTTCTAATTCAAATTAACTAGTCTTTCCTATTACTTATCTGTTTGTTCTTGTTTCTTTTTCAAATACTCCGCACGCAATTTTTCAATTTGCTGCTTTTTATCAAATTTGACAGGTGTCTGTTTTTCATGAAACTTTGCAACAGCTACCTGGCCTTTGTAATCCAATTGATATTTTCCCACTTTGTTCACCTACTTTTCTTGTCTTTAAAGAGAATCTATCCAACAAATATAATATACCTTATTTTACTGAAATAAACCTTATTACTTAATTAGTTTTTCTACTGATATCTATCTTAATCCACATATAGAAAGTTTTTCAAAAAAAAGAGATCTTCGCAGACTGCGAAGATCTCTTCTACTATTTCTTATAAAGTTTCAGAAGTAGTTTTTGCTTGCATGTGAAGTGCTAAGTAGTCAGGGCCACCAGCTTTAGAGTCTGTACCAGACATGTTAAAGCCACCGAATGGTTGGTAACCTACGATTGCACCAGTACATCCACGGTTGAAGTATAAGTTACCTACGTGGAAGTCTTCACGTGCTTTTTCAATATGTTCACGGTTGTTAGTAACAACAGCACCTGTTAAACCGTATTCTGTATTGTTTGCAATTGCAAGTGCATGATCAAAGTCTTTTGCTTTACAGAATGCTACTACTGGTCCGAAGATTTCTTCTTTCATTAAGCGAGCATCTTCTGCAACGTCAGCAACGATTGTTGGTTGGATGAACCAGCCTTTAGAATCGTCTCCTTCGCCACCTGTTAAGATTCTACCTTCTTCTTTACCAATTGCAACATAGCTCATTACTTTATCAAATGCAGCTTGGTCATTAACAGGACCCATGTTTGTACCTAATACAGCTGGGTTATCAACTGTTAATTCTTTTGTTAATTCAACTGCACGATTTAATACGTGATCGTATACATCTTCGTGGATTACTGCACGAGAACATGCAGAACATTTTTGTCCTGAGAATCCGAATGCTGATGCAACGATAGATTTAGCAGCTAATTCAAGATCAGCTTCTTTATCAACAACGATTGTATCTTTACCGCCCATTTCAGCGATAACACGTTTTAACCAGATTTGTCCTGGGTTTACTTTCGCTGCGCGCTCATAAATACGGATACCTACATCGCGAGATCCAGTGAAACTAATGAAGCGTGTACGAGGATGATCTACTAAGTAGTCACCAACTTCAGAACCGTTACCTGGAACGAAGTTTACTACGCCAGCTGGTAAACCAGCTTCTTCTAATACTTCCATGAATTTCGCTGCTACTACAGGAGTTGTACTAGCTGGTTTTAGTAATACTGTATTCCCAGAAACTAAAGCAGCTGTTGTCATACCTGCCATAATTGCGAATGGGAAGTTCCAAGGAGAAATGATAACACCTACTCCTAATGGAATGTAAGAGAAACGATTATATTCAATTGGACGGCTTTCTACTGGAATACCGTCTTTTAATTTCAACATTTGACGAGCATAATATTCCATAAAGTCGATTGCTTCTGCTGTATCAGCATCTGCTTCATTCCATGGTTTACCTGCTTCTTTTACAAGAATAGCAGAGAATTCATGTTTTCTACGACGAACGATTGCTGCAGCACGGAATAAAATGTCTGCACGCATTTCTGGTTTTGACTTTCTCCAAGTTTGGAATGTTTCATCCGCTACTTGCATTGCTTTTTCAGCTAATTCACGGCTTGCTTTTGAAACGCGACCAACAAGTTCCTCTTTATTTGCAGGGTTTACAGAAACAATTTTGTCTTCTGTAGTGATTTTTTCTCCCCCAATAATTAATGGATAGTCTTGTCCAAGATAAGATTCTACTTTCTTTAAACCTTCTTCAAACGCTAATTTGTTCGCCTCTACTGAAAAATCTGTAAATGGCTCATGTTTGTATGCTACTACCATCCTTTTAGCCTCCCCTTAGAAAAACGTTTACATTTTACAACATTATTCTACACGATAATTTAGATTTATTCAAATATTCCTAGACTTATATTTTAAAAATTAATTAATTTTTAAAATATAATAAAAAAATAGAGTTATACATACGTATAACTCTACAAAATATGAGTATATTCCAAAATGTTTTTTCCAATCAATAAAATAGTTACTAACAAAAATAAAGTTCTCACATATCCAACACCTTTTTGAACAGCAAACTTCGATCCAAAATAAGCGCCAAAAATCATCGATAATCCCATGATAATACCGTATTCAAAATGAATTATGTCTAAAAATAAAAAAGTAATTAAAGATACGATGTTACTAACAAAGTTCAAAAGTTTTCCAGATGCCGCCGCTTGAATAAAATCCAAACCGATTAATAAAAATGCAAAAATTAAAAAGGAGCCTGTTCCTGGTCCAAAAAATCCATCATAAAACCCTATCATTAAAATAACAAAGAAAAATATTAATGTTTTCCTTTTCGTCATCTTTTTATAGGTAGATACACTTCCCCAATCCTTTTTCGCAATAATATAAATAGCAATAAATACCAACATCACAAGTACTAATGGACGTAAAATATCTGGTGGAATAAATTTTACTACTAAAGCACCTGCAACCGCCCCAATAATAGTTAACGGGATTAACTTTCCTACAATTTTAAAATCAACCTTTCCTGATCGAATAAAATAAATTGTACTCGTAAACGTCCCCATCGTTGCTGCTAATTTATTCGTTGCAATTGCCGAAGCTGGTGGCAAGCCAACAAACATAAGTGCGGGAAGCGAAATTAACCCTCCCCCTCCAACAACTGAATCAATAAAAGCTGCTAAAAAACCGAATGCAATTAATAAAATAATGACTTGAAAGCTTAACTCCTCCATGACCTTCCCCCTTATTTTTAACATTTTAAATTATAACAAAATTCCTCAAGAAAAAAAGCTGTTCCTCAAGGGAACAGCTCTTCTATTTAATCTAAAATTTTCACAAATGGTTCATCTTGCTTCGCTTCACGTATAATAATGGCTTCTGGACGTTCTACAGATTTAATCGTTACTTGTACTTTCATATAATTCGGGAAGTATTCCATAACAAGCCCTGCAACATATTGTGTAAAACCAATTATGTCAGCTTTCCCATTAAATTGAACAGGAATGTCAAGCTTCATTTCTTTTAATTCATCATCTTTATACATACCAGTACCGATAACAGCTGTATAGTCGCCTTGGAAATAATCGCTTAGTTTTGCTTTAAAGTTTGATACCCTTGCAAGATCTTCACGTTTATTATCTGTTTTCGCTTGTTCAGATGGGAATAAATAATATTTCTCATTAATTTGTTTCCAATCTTCAACCGTTTCACTACCTTTTTCCACATTCGCATAAGAAACAAAATTACCTGGCACAAGTGAAGATTTTGGAGATTGACGATATATCGCAAATGTAATCGGAACATTTTTTATTTCGGGCTTTTTTTGGTGCATAACTTTCAAGATTTCTTGCGCCATTTTTTTCCCTTCAGCTAACAATTTTTCGTCCTCGATTTTAGCTTCACGTGGATAACCATGCTCTTCCTCGTAATAATGAACGGAATTCATCGCTAAACCAACTACAATCCCACCAAGTTCAACATCTTTCTCGCCTTTTTTCACATAATAATCATGCTCTAAAATATTTGAAATATATATTGGATTTTTTTTGTTTTTTACTTCTAGTGATTCGGATCCTTCACCTAACGCTGGATTTAATCCTATGTTCGGAAATTTAACCGCATCTTTTTTTAATTTTGTCTCTAGTTCCTTTTGTTCAGCATCTGTACGCTTTCTTTTAACAAGCATTTGTACAGTTTGGGTATCTAGAGCACTTCCACCTTTAAAGAAATAATCTTTCGTACTAAAGGAATCTTTCGCAATACGCATTAATCCTGTTTCAAATTCATCTACATCAAGGCGACTATTTAATCCTTGTACAACTAAACCACGTGCAGATCCTGCGTCAAATGGAACAGTCGTCTTATAATATTCATCCGAAATAGAGTATTTTGGGACGATCGCTTGCTCTTTTGCTTTCCCCGATTTCTCAACCACTTTTTCATCTTTGTCGGCACCTATACTACACCCACTTACAAGTAGGCTAAGGCTTAATACCGCTAATGCTATTTTTTTCATGGTAAGTTTGCACCTCTTACTTATTTAGCTCTTGTAAGAACCTCTCTTCATTCCAAACCTCAACATTATGTTTCTCCGCTTGTGCTAATTTCGAACCTGCCGCTTCACCTGCAACGACTAAATCTGTACTTTTACTAACACTTCCTGTTACTTTTCCACCTAATGCTTCAATCTTCTTCTTCGCTTCACTTCGTCCCATAATTTCTAACTTACCTGTTAAGACAACCGTTTTTCCTGCGAAATAAGATTCAACATTTTGTAAATCCGCACTCTTTATACCTTTGTATGTCATGTTCACGCCATACTCTTTAAACTGTTGTAATAACTCTAATACGTCTTCATTATCAAAATATGCCACAACAGATTGAGCCATTTTTTCACCAATTTCATTAATTGCTTTTAGTTCTTCTTCCGTTGCCTTCACAAGCCCATCCATCGTTTCGAAATGCTCGGCAAATGTACGTGCTGCTTTCGCTCCAACGTGGCGAATTCCAAGACCAAATAATAATCGCTCTAACGAGTTTTCTTTAGAATTCTCAATTGCTTGTACTAAATTCGTTGCTGATTTTTCACCGAATCGTTCTAGCTGTAATAATTGTTCTTTCGTCAATGCATATAAATCTGCAAACGTACGAATATAATCTGCATCAAAGAGCTGTGTGATAACACGCTCTCCAAGTCCGTCAATATTCATTGCATTTCTTGAAACGAAATGAATTAATCCCTCGCGAATTTGAGCTGGACAAGTTGGATTTATACAGCGAAGTGCTACTTCTTCTTCTAAACGAACTAGTTCACTCTCACATGCTGGGCAATGCGTCGGCATATGGTATTCTTCTTCCTCACCAGTACGCTTATCAAAAATAACATTCACAACTTCAGGAATAATATCTCCAGCCTTTTTCACAACAACGTAGTCACCAATTCGAATGTCTTTTTCACGAATTAAATCCTCGTTATGTAAAGAGGCACGACGAACGATCGTACCAGCCACTCGTACTGGCTCTAGCTCTGCAGTTGGTGTTACAACCCCCGTGCGGCCAACACTTAATTCAATCCCTGTTAATCTCGTTACAACTTCTTCAGCCGGGAACTTATAAGCAATCGCCCACCTCGGACTCTTTGCTGTAGTTCCTAAATTTTCTTGAAGAGCAACATCGTCTACTTTTATAACGATTCCATCGATCTCATAATCAAGGTGCGGACGTTTTTCTTGCCACTCTTCTACATAAGCTATAACCTCTTCAATTGTTTCACATGTACGGCGATTTGGATTTGTCTTAAATCCAAGTTCACCTAAGAAATCAAGTGATTCACTATGCGATGGGATCGTTTTTTCTTCTACATTTGCAAGACCGTACACAAACATAGATAGGTTACGCTTTGCTGCAATTTTCGGATCCAGTTGACGTATTGAACCTGCTGCTGCATTACGCGGATTCGCAAATACATCTTCACCATTTTGCTCTTTTTCTTCATTTAATTTAACAAATGAACGCTTCGGCATATAAGCTTCGCCTCTTGCTTCTAACGTTACTTTTTCATTTAAACGAAGCGGGATAGCTTTAATCGTTTTTAAGTTTTGGGTAATATCTTCACCCGTTATACCATCACCACGTGTTGCACCTTGAATAAAGCGTCCTTTTTCATAATGAAGTGAAACGGCAAGTCCGTCAATTTTCAATTCGCATATATATCTTACATTCGCATCATCAATTCCTTGACGTACTCTGCGGTCGAAATCACGTAAATCTCCTTCGTTAAATGCATTTCCTAAACTTAACATCGGTGACTTATGTGTTACTTTTTCAAATATATCAAGAACAGTCCCCCCAACTCGAATGGAGGGAGAGTCTTCACTCATAAACTCTGGATTCTCTGCTTCTAATTTTATAAGCTCCTGCATATTACGGTCATACTCCGCATCAGAAACCGAAGGATTGTCTAATACGTGATATTGATAATTAAATGTGTTTAACAAATCACGCAGTTCTTCTATACGTTTTTTTGCTATCTCTTTTGACATACCCTCATTCCTTTCCTATTGTTTCGTCACAGGTGCAAATTTTGCTAATAAACGTTTAACACCGATTGGGCTTGGGAACGCAATATCTAATTCTTTTGCATCACCTTCACCTTTTACACTTACAACTGTACCGACTCCCCATTTCTGATGGGAAGCTTTATCTCCTACTGCCCAACCAATTTGTTCGCCACCTGTTGTCTTAACAGCGGGACGTACGAAAGCTGAACGAGAACGTGTCGTTCCAGTGCTTGTCGCCATTGCACCTGTCGTTCTTCCTTTTGCCTTTGCCCCAAACGAAGTCTCACGCTTCGGCACTGTTTCATTTAGTGATTCCACTAGCTCTGCTGGGATTTCCGTAATGAATCGAGATGCTGCATTCATACTTGTTCTACCAAATAAAGTACGCATTTGTGCATTGGATAAGTACAACTCTTCTTCTGCACGGGTAATACCTACATAGGCAAGACGACGCTCTTCTTGCATTTCATCTTCTTCCATAAGAGAACGAGTATGCGGGAATATCCCTTCCTCTAGACCAATGATAAATACAACAGGGAACTCTAGCCCTTTTGCTGAGTGCATCGTCATTAAAATAACTTCCTCACCAGCAGTTGGATCTTCATCTACACGATCAATATCAGCAACAAGTGCTAAGTCTGTTAAGAATGCAACAAGGCTCTTATCTTCGCTTTGAGATTCAAATGTTTGCGTAACAGATAAAAACTCATCTAAGTTTTCTAGGCGACCTTCCGCTTCTAAAGTACGCTCGTTTTTCAACATATCGCGATAGCCTGTTTTTTCAATAACTTCTTCTACTAATTCTGTAACAGATAAATACTCTTGCATATTTACCCAGTTGTTTAATAAACCTGCGAATTCTTTCACTGCCTTTGTAACCTTTGCACTTACTCCAACATGCTCAATCTCATCAAATACAGCCGTTAATGAAATTCCATTTTGTACACCGTAATTAATAATTTTATCGATAGAAGTCGCACCAATTCCGCGCTTTGGCACGTTAATAATACGCGCAAAACTAATCTCATCATCTGGATTTCCAATTAAACGTAAATACGCCAAAATATCTTTAATCTCTTTACGGTCGTAGAACTTCGTACCGCCGACAATTTTGTAAGGAATATTAGATTTCAAGAAAATTTCCTCGACCATACGAGACTGGGCATTCGTACGATATAGCACTGCAAAATCAGTATATTTTCGTTTTCCCATTTGAATATCGTCGCGAATTTTTTTTGCAACAAAGTATGCTTCGTCTTTTTCCGTTGCAGCACGATAATACGAAATTTTGCTTCCAACTTGATTGTCGGTCCATAATTTCTTCGGTTTGCGATTTGTATTTTTTTCAATTACAGCATTCGCTGCATTTAAAATATTTTGTGACGAACGATAGTTTTGTTCTAACAGAATAACTTGCGCATTCTCATAGTCTTTTTCGAATGATAAAATGTTAGAAATGTCCGCACCACGCCAGCGATAAATAGACTGATCTGAGTCACCTACAACGCATAAATTTTTAAAACGTGCTGCTAAATGTTTAACAAGAAGGTACTGCGCTTTGTTCGTATCTTGATACTCATCAACGTGAATATATTGGAACTTACGCTGATAAAACTCTAGTACTTCCGGAACACGTTCAAATAATTGAATCGTCGTCATAATTAAATCATCAAAGTCTAATGAGTTATTTTTCAGAAGACGCTTTTGATATTCTGTATATACATCACTCGTTAATTTTTCATATGGATCAGCGATTGTAATTTTTTTTGCATATTTATCTGCAGATAATAGTTCATTTTTCGCATTACTAATACCCGCTAAAATAGAGCGCGGCTCAAACTTCTTCGGATCAATATTGCGCTCTTTCATAATTTTTTTGACCACAGTTAACTGATCACCTGCATCTAAAATCGTAAAGTTACGATTAATTCCAATGCGGTCAATATCACGTCGTAAAATACGTACACACATAGAGTGGAACGTAGAAATCCAAATATCTTCTGCTTCTGGTCCGACAAGTGTATCAATACGCTCGCGCATTTCACGAGCGGCTTTATTTGTGAAGGTAATTGCTAGTACATTCCATGGCGCTACACCTTTTTCACCAAGTAAATACGCAATACGATGTGTTAGCACACGTGTTTTACCACTACCTGCGCCTGCCATTAATAGAAGTGGGCCATTCGTTGTTTGTACTGCTTTTTGTTGCTGTGGATTTAAACCGTTTAATAACTTATCTGTCATACTCATATACGCCTGCACCTACTCTCCTTTTACTGCTTTAACTGTTTTTAACGCAGCTTTTATATCATCATAAATAACATTTCCAACAACTACTGTATCAGCATACTGCGCCATTTCTTTCGCTTGTTCTGCATTAGAAATACCACCGCCATAGTATAGCTTAGCTTGTTTCAATTCTTCTTTTACATTTTTAACTAGTTCAATATCTCCATACGTACCGCTATATTCTAAATAGAATATCGGTAAATGTAATAGTTTGTCTGCTAAACGAGCATATGCGATAACATCATCTTCTGTTAAATCACATTTTGCATCTGTAAGCTGGGCTACTTTCGCTTCTGGATTTAAAACACAATACCCTTCCATGAAAATTTCGTCCCAGTCCATAATATCCCCAAATTCTTTCAATGCCTCATGATGAACCCCTGTTACCCACTCTACTTTTCGGCTATTTAAAACGCTTGGGATGTAATAAAAATCAAATCCTGGTGTAATTGCTTCCACACCAGAAACCTCTAACACACAAGGAACTGCATATCTACGAATACTAACTAACATGTGCAATACATTATCAATTGTTACGCCATCACTGCCGCCTACAATAACAGCATCCGTTCCAGACTCACAAATCATTTCTAAATGCTCATCGCTTAACTCCTTGTTTGGATCAAGCTTAAATACATGTTTCCACCCGGAAATATCGTACATGAAAACACCCTTTCTTTTTTCAATTTATATATTTCTGTTCAAAATAACAGTTAATTTTTATCAGGATTTTTGGAACTTCACCTTAAATATTTATTTAAAACGGAGAACTAAGTTTGCAATTCACTCTTCCGTATTTCCCCAAAAGGGAGGGTTTAATTTTGAACTTCCTTTTACGCATTCTTTCATTATAACAAAAAAAGCTACTTACACACACGCCCATTCCAACATCTTTTTCAACGTCAAATGTTGGATTACATATCAGCAAAATCACACGGGATACTAATAAGAGAAATAGTAATTACTATTTCGAAGTTCATCAAAAAGGAGTGTGTTTCTAATGAAGCAAAACATCGGTACAATCAATGCTCTAATTCGAATTACACTCGGACTTATCCTCTTCGGTTGTAGTACCGCTAAACTCGTACGCAAACCGTGGTGCACTTGGTCTAAAGTTTTACTATGGATTGGTGCAATGAAAGTTGCTGAGGGAATTGTTCGTTTCTGCCCTATTGCTGAAGTATGTAAGTTTGGAAAATATATGAGTATGGGCGCATTTAAAATGCCTAGCATGAATTTTGCTGATAAAGGACATGCTACAGAAGAAGTGAATCAAACTTCCCATCATGACAAACCACAGTCAAATGGAAGTTATGACGCTTCTGACAAAGAGATTGAGTCAGCGATTGAAGATATAATCCTGGCAAAACCGCTTTGAATCATTTGTCACGATGTAAGATGCTCTCAAAGGGACTTAGCTGCTGCAGTGGGCGGTTAAGTCTTCTTTATTTTAACACAAAACAGAACGTACATTCTATTTTCAAATTGAAAACACATATAACAAATGTTGACTAATAAAATTCAGAAAATTAGGTGTATCCCCCTTGCATAAAATGATATAAAAGTGATATCATTTCTATATCAAGGAGGCGATCATATGAAAGAAAAACAAGTATTTTATGTAAATGGTTTTCTCGGTATTATCGGAATTTTAATTTTAGCTGCTATCGGTGTATTTTTCCTTGCACAAGAAATTTTCATAGGAGCAGCATTAACTATTATTTTAGCCGCGGTTCTCGCTACAGGTATCGGTATCGTTCAGCCGAACCAAGCAAAAGTGATTACGTTCTTCGGTAATTATTTAGGAACAATTCGTCAAAACGGTTTATTTTTAACGATTCCATTCGCATTCCGTCAAACTGTATCTTTACGTGTTGAAAACTTTAACAGTAAGAAATTAAAAGTAAATGATGTTGACGGAAATCCAATTGAAATTGCAGCCGTTATCGTATATAAAGTTGTTGATTCTGCAAAAGCAATGTTTGGTGTTGAACATTATGATCGTTTTGTAGAAATTCAAAGTGAAACAGCAATCCGCCACGTTGCCACAAAATATCCTTATGATAACTTCCAAGATGAAACCTGCATTACATTACGCGGAAATACTGAAGAAGTCTCCGAGGAGTTAAAACGTGAGTTAGAAGCACGTCTTGAAATTGCTGGTGTAGAAGTACTAGAAACTCGTTTAACGCACTTAGCTTATGCAACAGAAATTGCCCATGCAATGCTACAACGTCAACAAGCGAAAGCAGTATTAGCTGCTAGAAAAGAAATTGTTGAAGGTGCTGTGAAGATGGCGAAAGACTCAATCCATATGTTAGATGAGGAAGGCGTGTTGGAATTAGATGACGAGCGTAAAGCAAACATGGTAAACAACTTATTAGTTGCCATCGTTTCAGATAAAGGTGCGCAACCAGTCATTAATACAGGAAGCCTATACTAAGGGCTATAAGCAATTATGGCGAAAAAGAAAAGCTTTCCATTACGTATTGATCCTGAATTACACGCAGTCATCGAAAAATGGGCAAATGATGAATTTCGTAGCGTCAATGCACACATCGAGTATTTACTTCGAGAAATGGCAAAGCAAAAAGGTAAATTAAAAAAAGATAAAGATGCATAAAAATCCCGCTGATTTCTCAGCGGGATTTTTCACATATTAATTTCTCGTCATCTCATGCCCAATTGCACGATATCCTATATCACTTCGATAAAATAGGCCATCACTCTCAATTTTACCGATTTCTTTATATACTTTATCTTTTGCTTCCTGTAAACTATTTGCCTTACAAGCAACAAATAGTACACGGCCACCGTTTGTCACAAAGTCACCATGTTTCATTGCTGTACCCGCATGGAAAACAATCACATCTTGCAGTGCATCTAATCCGTTAATAATCTCACCTTTTTTATACGCTTCTGGATATCCTTTAGAAGCAAGTACCACACCAATCACTGCTTCTTCTGACCATTGTAACGTTAGTTCACTTTCATCTAATACAGCGTTACATACATCAACTAAATCGTTTTCTAAGCGAGGTAATACAACTTCTGTTTCAGGATCGCCAAAGCGTGCATTAAATTCAATTACCTTTGGACCATCATTTGTTAAAATAAGCCCCGCATATAAAATCCCTGTAAATGAACGATTTTCTGCAATCATCGCTTTAGCAGTTGGATGTAATACCGTCTGAATCGCCTCTTGAACTGCTGATTCTGGAATTTGTGGTACTGGAGAATATGCACCCATTCCACCCGTATTTGGACCTTTATCGCCATCAAAAGCTCGTTTATGATCTTGAGCGATTACCATCGGATGCACAGTTGTTCCATTCACGAATGCCATTAATGAAAATTCTTGTCCATCTAAAAACTCTTCAATAACAACCTTCTTACTCGCTTCACCGAACTTTACATCTTGTAGCATTTCTTTCGCAGCTTGTAATGCCTCTTCAAGCGTCAGCGCTACTGTTACACCTTTACCAGCGGCTAGGCCGTCAGCTTTAATAACGATTGGTGCACCAACTTTTTGAATGTACTGTACTGCTTCTTCATAGTCTGTAAAGGTTTCATATGCTGCAGTTGGAATGTCATACTTTTTCATAAGCTCTTTTGTAAAAGCTTTACTGCCTTCAATAACAGCAGCTGCTTTATTTGGACCAAATACACGAAGGCCCTCTTCTTTAAAACGATCAACGATTCCATTCATAAGTGGAATTTCTGGTCCAACGAAAGTTAATTCTACATGATTCTCTTTAGCAAATAAGACTAATGCATCAAAATCATTTTCATCAATATCAACTGGTGTCGCAACATCTCGCATACCTTCATTACCTGGTGCTACATATACCTTTGTCACTTTTGCAGATTGTGCAAACTTCCAAGCTAAAGCATGCTCACGCCCACCGCGGCCAATTACTAAAACATTCATATTTCATCCCCCAATATTTAAATAAGTACAAACTAGAAGCTATGCTCCTAGTTTGCTTTTCTATCAATGTAAGTTTAAAAAGGAGGATCGAGAGAACCGAGCAGGTCAAGGCGCGTTTGACAGGAGGACACGGAGTGTAGCTTTCCTACATGAGTACCGCACTGACAATGCAACGACGACATGCGACAGTTATCTTGACCGGACTTTTTAAACATCCCCTATTAATGTTTGAAATGACGTACGCCAGTGAACACCATAGCAATCCCATACTCATCTGCCATCTTAATAGAATCTTCATCACGAATGGATCCACCTGGTTGAATGATTGCTGTAATACCAGCTTTTGCTGCTTCTTCCACTGTATCTGGCATTGGGAAGAAAGCATCAGATGCAAGTGCGCTACCTTGTGCTTTTTCACTAGCTTGTGTGATTGCAATTTTCGCAGAACCTACGCGGTTCATTTGTCCTGCACCTACCCCAATTGTCATATCATCTTTTGCTAAAACAATTGCATTTGATTTCACATGTTTTACAACTTTCCAAGCTAGTTTTAAATCTTTCCACTCTTGCTCTGAAGGTTCACGTTTTGTCGGAATTGAAATTGTACTTTCATCTAATGATAACGTATCTTCTTCTTGAACAAGAAGTCCCCCTTGTACAGAAGTTAGTTTTTTACTTGCACTTGTTGCTTTTTCAATATTTACAGTTAGTAAGCGTAAGTTCTTCTTACTTTGCAACACTTCTAAAGCTTCTTGTGAGAACGAAGGAGCGATAACAATTTCTAAGAAAATTTCATGTAACTTTTCTGCTGTAGCTTTATCAATTTCACGATTTGCTGCAATAATACCGCCGAAGATTGATACTGGATCAGCTTCATAAGCACGAGTATATGCTTCGTGAATATCAGTTCCTACTCCAACGCCACATGGATTCATATGTTTTACCGCTACTACTGCTGGTTCTGTAAATTCTTTTACGATGCTAAGCGCTGCGTCTGCATCATTAATATTGTTATACGATAATTCTTTACCGTGTAATTGTTCTGCGTATGCAACAGAAGAAGTTGCTGCAAATGGCGCTTTATAGAAAGTTGCTTTTTGATGTGGGTTCTCGCCATAACGTAAGTCTTGCTTTTTCTCAAATGTCACAGTTAATGTTTCTGGACTTTCTTCACCCATTTGCTCTGTTAAGTAGTTAGAAATTAACGCATCATACGCTGCTGTATGACGGAATACTTTCGCTGCTAGTTTACGTTTCGTTTCCTCTGCTACTTCACCGTTCTCTTTCAGTTCTGCTAACACAATATCATAATCTACTGGATCTACAATTACAGATACGAATTTATGATTTTTCGCAGCAGAGCGAATCATTGTCGGGCCACCGATATCAATATTTTCAATTGCATCAGCAAATGTTACATCAGGCTTAGCTATTGTTTCTTTAAATGGGTATAAGTTAACAACAACAAAGTCAATTGGTTGAATACCTAATTCATTCATTTGCGTTACATGTGTTTCATTATCACGAACCGCTAATAGACCACCATGAATATTTGGATGTAATGTTTTCACACGGCCATCCATAATTTCAGGGAAACCAGTTACTTCAGAAATACCAATTACTTGTAAGCCGTTTTCTTCTAGTAACTTTTTCGTACCACCTGTTGAAATAACTTCAATCCCTTGTTCTAGTAACCCTTTAACAAATTCTACTACTCCTGTTTTATCTGAAACACTTACTAATGCACGCTTTTTCATTTATCCTTCACCCCTGGTTGTATGTTAGTTAACAGTTGATTTTTTCACAGACTGAACAATTTGATTCACTGTATTTACGTATAATTTATGTTCAACTTGTTGAATTTTCTTTTGTAAGCTTTCTCTCGTATCCCCTTCAGAAACAACTACTGCTTCTTGCGCAATAATTGGCCCTGTATCCATACCTGCATCTACATAATGAATTGTTACTCCAGTTACTTTCACACCTGCTTCTAACGCTTGACCGACAGCATCTTTACCCGGAAAGCTCGGTAGTAATGATGGATGAATATTAATAATCTTCCCGCCGTATGCTTCTAGTAACGTCGGCCCGATTAAACGCATATATCCAGCTAAAATAATATAATCAATTTCATATTCTTCTAGCTTCTTTAATATCTCTTTTTCAAACGCTTCTTTTGACTCATATGCTTTCGCTGAAAAAGCGAAACACGGAATATGATGATAATGCGCTCGCCCAACAGCGCGTGCTTCTGGTTTATCACATACTAATAAACTAATTTCTGCATCCAATCTTTTTTCTTCTACCGCATTAACGAGAGATTGAAAGTTAGATCCACTTCCAGAAGCAAAAACTGCTAATTTACTCATAGTGCTGTGCCCCCATTAAAAGTAACGCCAGCTCCTTGTATAGTACGTCCAATAATGCGAGCCATTTCTCCTTGCTCTTCAAGAAGATGAACAACATCTTTTGCATCTTCTTCCTTCACTGCTACTACCATACCAATACCCATGTTAAAAATATTGAACATTTCTTTCTCTTCCAGTTTTCCAACTTCTTGAAGTAAACTAAAGATCGGCTGAATTTCCCAAGATCCTAGTTCAATCTCAGCACCGATTCCTTCTGGCAACATGCGTGGAATATTTTCAATAAATCCGCCACCTGTAATATGCGCCATACCGTATACTTCATGTTTCTTCAATAGTTCTAAAATAGGTTTGACATAAATTTTCGTTGGTTTTAATAATTCTTCACCAAGAGGTAGTTCTAAGCGGCCATAAATACGCTCTAAAGATAGTTCTCCATCTTCTAGTAACACTTTTCGTACTAAAGAGTAACCATTGCTATGAATACCGCTAGATGCTAAGCCAATTAGCACGTGACCAGCTTCAATCTTTTCACCTGTTACAATTTTCTTTTTATCAACAATCCCAACTGTAAAACCAGCTAAATCATATTCTTCTGTAGAATACATTCCTGGCATTTCAGCTGTTTCTCCACCGATTAATGCACAACCAGCTTGGCGACAGCCCACTGATATACCTTTGACGATGTTTTCAATTTTACTAGGTTCAGCTTTACCACAAGCAATATAATCAAGGAAGAAAAGCGGCTCTGCTCCTTGGACAACAATATCATTTACACACATTGCTACTGCATCAATACCAATTGTGTCATGTTTATCTGCCATAAAAGCGAGCATCAATTTCGTTCCCACGCCATCTGTTCCAGATACTAATACAGGTTCTTCTAATGCAAATTTTGATAGATCAAACATACCTCCAAAACCGCCTAAACCGCCTAGTACTTCTTTTCTCATAGTTGTTTGTACGTGTTTTTTCATGCGAGATACCGCTTCATATCCAGCTTCAATATCTACTCCTGCTTGCTTATATGCATTCGCCATCGTTATTTACACCTCGTCTTTTAATTTCTCCCCATCCAGGGCGGGCTATTTTAAGAAAGGAGCTAGCTTCTACATCAAAAGAAGTAGAAGCTTTTTTCACTTTTCTTATTTCATACTTTCTAAAAGCTCTTGCTCATAATCATAAAGAGCTGTCGGATAGTCCCCATTAAAGTAAGCCATGCATAGGCCGCCATATTTCCCTTCATATGGACGTCCAATTGCATCTACTAATCCATCTTCGCTTAAAAATGTTAAAGAATCTGCTCCAATCATTTCACGGATTTCTTCTACTGTATTATTTGCTGCAATTAATTCTTTTCTCGTTTGAATATCAATGCCATAGAAACATGGATATTTCAGAGGTGGTGAAGCAATTCTTACGTGAACTTCTGTCGCTCCAGCCTCACGAAGCATACGAACAATTCGTTTACTTGTCGTTCCTCTTACGATAGAGTCATCAATCATAACAACTCGTTTCCCCTCAACCACACCTCTTACTGCGGAAAGCTTCATCTTTACCCCTTGCTCGCGCAGTTCTTGAGAAGGTTGGATAAACGTACGTCCAACGTAACGATTTTTAATTAATCCTAACTCATATGGAATACCTGTCGCCTCCGCATAGCCAATCGCAGCTGAAATACTAGAGTCTGGTACACCAGTAACAACATCTGCTTCAATAGGAGCTTCTGCCGCTAAACGTTTCCCCATGTTTTTACGTGCTGCATGAACGTTAACGCCTGCAATATTAGAATCTGGTCGTGCAAAGTAAATGTATTCCATACTACAAATTGCATGTTCTACATCGTTTGTGAAACGATCTACGTGAATTCCTTCATCATTAATGATAAGTAGTTCACCAGGTTCTACATCACGAATATATGTCGCACCTACTACATCAAAAGCACATGTTTCAGATGCTACAACGTAAGCATCTCCCATTTTTCCAATTGACAGAGGACGGAATCCATTCGGATCTAACGCAACAATCATTTCATTTCCAGTTAGTAAAAGGTATGCAAACGCACCTTTCACTTTATTTAAAGCCTCTTTTACACTTTCAATTAAAGAATCTTTCGTACTACGTTTAATGAGATGTAAAAGTACTTCTGTATCTGAACTTGTTTGAAAAATACTTCCCTCTGCCTCTAATTCGCGACGAAGCATTTTTGCATTAATTAAATTCCCGTTATGAGCTAATGCCATACTATGATCAGAAAAACGGAATAGTAATGGTTGAACGTTAGCAACTTCACTTCCACCAGCCGTTGCGTATCGTACATGCCCGATTGCTGATTTTCCATTCAATCCCTCTAGCTCACCTCTTGAAAACACTTCCGATATTAAACCTAACCCCTTGTGACCGACGATTTTTTCCCCATTATTTACGACAATGCCTGCGCCTTCTTGCCCGCGGTGCTGTAAACTGTGCAATCCGTAGTACGAAACTTGTGCTGCATTTTCATGCCCCCAAATTCCAAAAACGCCACATTCTTCATTTAACCCCTTTATTTCAGCAAGCATGGGATTGCCCCTTTCCAAGCCTTTCTCATTTCATCTACATTTGCTGCAAGTAATACTTCATTTTCTTCATTATGAATTGTTACTTCATTTGTATTTGTTACTTCTCCGACTTGAGTTGCTTCAACCATTTTCTCGAATGCTTCTTTATTTTCACGTTTTACAGTTATCACGAAACGAGATTGTGATTCTGCAAATAATGCTGCCGTTGCTTCACCGTCTAATTTCACAGTAGCACCTAGACCTTTAGCACCAATTGCACTTTCTGAAATCGCAACTGCTAAACCACCTTCAGCAACGTCATGCGCAGATTGAACAAGTCCAGCTTGAATTGCTGCTAATACTTGTTTTTGACGTTTTAATTCTACATCTAGATCGATACTTGGTGATTGGCCGAAAATCTTGCCGTGAATCATTTTCTGTAATTCGCTTCCGCCAAACTCAGCTTTCGTCTCTCCGATGATATAAACTAAATCGCCAGCTTGCTTAAATTCTTGTGTTGTTACATGTTTTAAATCGTGTACAAGACCAACCATCCCAACTGTCGGTGTTGGATATACAGCTTCGCCACTACGTTCGTTATACATTGATACGTTTCCGCCGATAACTGGCGTTTGTAATGTGCGACAAGCTTCACTCATACCGTCTACTGATTTTTCAATTTGCCAGAAGATCTCTGGTTTTTCTGGGTTACCAAAGTTTAAGCAATCTGTAATCGCAAGTGGCTCTCCTCCAGAACATACAATATTACGTGCTGCCTCTGCTACTGCAATTTTACCGCCCACTTCTGGATCTAAATAAATGTAGCGAGAGTTACAATCTGTCGTCATTGCTAATCCTTTTTCTGTACCGCGTACACGTACAACTGCTGCATCTGAACCTGGTGTAACAACTGTGCTTGTGCGCACTTGGTAATCATATTGATCATAAACCCACTCTTTACTTGCAATTGTCGGTTGTTGTAATAGAGCGAATAACGTTTCTTTATAATTTTCTACTTTTGGTGTTTCCATTTTCATCTGCTGGAATTCAGCAAAGTATGCTGCTTCTTTTGATGGCTTATGATAAATTGGTGCTTCTTCTGCTAAAGCATCCGCTGGAACTTCCGCCACTTTCTCGCCTTTATGGAATAAACGAAGCATTTTATCTTCCGTTACTTTCCCCATCGTAACGGCTGCAAGACCATACTTCTCGAATAAATCTACTATTTCTTGCTCTCTACCTTTTTTCACAACAATTAACATACGCTCTTGTGATTCAGATAGCATCATTTCATATGGTGTCATTCCTGTTTCGCGCTGTGGTACATCATCTAAGTACATTTCAATACCCATTCCTGCTTTACTTGCCATTTCTGCAGAAGATGATGTTAAGCCAGCTGCACCCATATCTTGAATTCCAACAAGTGCATCCGACTGAATAAGTTCTAAGCAAGCTTCAATAAGAAGTTTCTCCATAAATGGATCTCCTACTTGAACTGCTGGACGCTTCGCTTCTGAGCTTTCAGATAACTCTTCAGATGCGAATGTTGCACCGTGAATACCATCACGACCAGTTGATGCTCCTACGTACATTACTGTATTTCCAGCACCGTGCGCTTGCCCTTTTTTAATATCTTCGTGGTTAATCAAACCTACGCACATCGCATTTACAAGTGGATTTCCTTCGTAACATGGATCAAACTGTACTTCGCCACCGACAGTCGGAATACCGATACAGTTACCGTATCCCGCAATTCCTGCTACTACTTCTTCGAATAAGTATTTCACACGTGGTGATTGTAATTCCCCAAATCGAAGTGAGTTTAATAGAGCTACTGGACGTGCTCCCATAGAGAATACATCACGGATAATACCACCAACGCCTGTTGCTGCTCCTTGATATGGTTCAATAGCTGAAGGATGGTTATGGCTTTCCATTTTAAATACAACCGCTTGATTATCACCGATGTCTACAATTCCAGCACCTTCCCCAGGCCCTTGCAGAACACGCTCACCTGTTGTTGGGAATTTTCGGAGCACTGGTTTTGAATTTTTATAACTACAATGTTCAGACCACATAACAGAGAATAATCCTGTTTCTGTATAATTTGGCAGACGGCCTAAAATCTTTTCAACCATGGCAAACTCTTCGTCTGTTAGCCCCATTTCCGCATATATGCGCTCTTCTTTAATTTGTGTTGGATTTGGTTCAAGCATTAACGACATATGTTTCCCTCCACTGTTTTAAGATAGATTGAAAGACTTTTAACCCTTCAGCACCGCCAAGTAATTCATCTACAGCACGCTCTGGGTGTGGCATCATACCAAGTACATTTCCTTTTTCATTTACAATACCAGCAATATCTGAAACGCTTCCATTCGGGTTTTCTACGTAACGGAATGCGATTTGATTATTCTCTTCTAATCTTTTAAGAGTCTCTTCATCACAATAGTAATTCCCTTCACCATGTGCGATTGGAATATTGATTACTTCATCTTTTTCATATTGTGATGTAAACATCGTTTCATTATTTTCAACGCGCAGCTGAACAGTGCGACACATAAATTTTAAGTTTTCGTTTCTCATTAATGCTCCTGGTAGTAACCCTGACTCAACAAGAATCTGGAATCCATTACATACACCTAAAATTGGCTTTCCTTGCTCAGCAGCTTTTTGCACTGCTTTCATTGCATTCGCAAAGCGAGAAATAGCACCGCAGCGTAAGTAGTCACCGTAAGAGAATCCACCTGGTAGTAGAATTGCATCATATTCATCTAAATTCTCTGTATCGTGCCAAACGTAATCTACTTCTTCGCCAAGCTCATCTTTAATCGCATGGAACATATCAACATCACAGTTCGAACCTGGAAATACTATTACGGCAAATTTCACTGTGCGACAACCTCCTCAACTTCATAACGGAAGTCTTCCATTACAACGTTTGCTAGTAACTTTTCACACATTTCTTTTATCTTGCTATCTAGATCAGATACTGATTTATCAATTGTTAATTCCATGTACTTTCCGATTCGAACATCTTGTACTTCTGTGAACGAAAGACTATGAAGTGCTCCTTTTACTGCTGTTCCTTGTGGATCTAATACGCTTTCTCTTAACGTTACATATACCTTAACTTTATACATGTGAAATTCCCCCTAAACGTTTTAAAATCTCTTCATAAGCATCTGTTAAATTTCCAAGATCACGACGGAATACGTCTTTATCAAACTTTTCATTGCTCGTTTCATCCCATAAACGGCAAGTATCTGGTGAAATTTCATCTGCTAAAATGATTTCTCCCTCTTCAGTTACACCAAACTCTAATTTGAAATCTACTAATCTTACACGACAGCTTGCGAAATGATCAATCAACACTTGATTGATTTGTAGAGCCATATCTCGTAATACGCTTACTTGCTCTGGCGATGCAACGTTTAATACACGAATATGATCTTCCGTTACAAGCGGATCTCCTAAATCATCATCTTTGAAGTAAAATTCTACGATTGGTTCTGCAAGTACAGTTCCCTCTTCCATTCCTAATCGTTTTGAAAGACTTCCTGCAATTACATTTCTTGTGACAACTTCTAAAGGAATAATACTCACTTTTTTAACAAGTTGTTCTGTTTCAGATAGCTTCTCAACAAAGTGTGTTTTAATTCCTACTTCTTGTAACTTTCTGAACAATAAAGTTGTAATCTCATTGTTCAAACGACCTTTTCCTGTAATCGTCTCTTTTTTCTCCCCATTGAAAGCAGTCGCACTATCTTTGTACTCTACCCAAACCATATCTGCTGATTCTGTACGATAAATTCTTTTTGCCTTACCTTCATACAGCAATTCTAGCTTTTGCATTTCGCAAGCCCCCTGTAGTTTGAAAAATGTGAATAATGTTTTTATAAAGAATGGCACAGAATGACTCTATTCTGTGCCATATGAAATTTTACGCTTCGTTTAATCCAAGGCGTTCAAAGATTGTATCAACGTGTTGCATATGATGCTCATAGTTGAAGCATTCATTAATTTCTTCTTGTGTTAATTTGCTTGTAATACGCTCATCTGCTTCCACAAGCTCTTTAAATTGTACTTGTGTTTCCCAAGCTTCCATCGCTTTAGGCTGTACGATATCGTAAGCTTCTTCACGTACCATACCTTTATCGATTAATGTAAGCATTACGCGCTGAGAATAAATTAAGCCGTATGTTCTTGTCATATTGCGTTTCATATTCTCTGGATATACAGTTAAGTTTTTAACGATATTACCAAAGCGATTTAACATGTAATTTAACGCGATTGTAGCATCTGGTAAAATTACGCGTTCTGCTGAAGAGTGAGAAATATCACGCTCATGCCATAATGGAACATTCTCATAAGCTGTCATCATATAACCGCGGATAACACGAGCTAAACCAGTCATATTTTCAGATCCAATTGGATTACGTTTGTGTGGCATTGCAGAAGAACCTTTTTGACCTTTTGCGAAAGCTTCTTCAACCTCACGTGTTTCACTCTTTTGTAAACCACGAATCTCAACTGCCATCTTTTCGATAGATGTTGCGATTAATGCAAGTGTTGACATGTAATGAGCATGGCGATCACGTTGCAATGTTTGTGTTGAAATTGGTGCTGCTTCTAATCCTAAGTTTTCACAAACAAACTTTTCTACGAATGGATCGATATTTGCGTATGTACCAACCGCACCAGATAATTTACCAACGCGAACTGTATCAGCAGCTTGTTTGAAACGCTCTACGTTACGTTTCATTTCTTCGTACCAAAGACCAAGTTTTAAACCAAATGTTGTTGGTTCTGCATGAACACCGTGTGTTCTTCCCATCATGATCGTGTATTTATGCTCTTTTGCTTTGTTAGCTAAAATGCTTACAAAGTTTTCTAAGTCTTTTAATATGATTTCATTCGCTTGTTTTAAAATGTAAGATAACGCTGTATCTACTACGTCTGTAGATGTTAAACCGTAATGAACCCATTTACGTTCTTCACCTAATGCTGGTGTTTCTGATACAGCACGAGTGAATGCAACTACATCATGACGTGTCTCTTTTTCAATTTCATAAATACGATCAATATCAAATGATGCATGCTCACGAATTTTCTTAACATCTTCTTTTGGAATATCGCCAAGCTCAGCCCATGCTTCACAAGCTAAAATCTCAACTTCTAACCACGCTTTAAATTTGTTCTCTTCCGTCCAAATCGCACCCATTTCTGGGCGTGTATAACGACTAATCATCTTTTTCCCTCCAACAGTTGTTCTTGATGGTCCCAAATATGCAAACTCTTTGCTTTTTCTAGAGCGACTTCAATATTATCATTTAAAATATTAACATGCCCCATTTTTCGCTGTGCTTTTGCTTCTTCTTTTCCATACAAGTGTAAATAGCACCCGGTTAATCTATTCACTTGTCTTAGGACCCCTTCTATATGTTCGCCTAAAATGTTTACCATGACAACTGGTTTTAACAAATTTGTTTCTCCAAGAGGTAAATTACAGATTGCTCGAATATGTTGACCGAATTGACTCGTTTCACATGCATCCTGTGTATAGTGTCCTGAATTGTGAGGTCTTGGTGCTAATTCATTAATGTAAATCTCACCATCAGCTGTAGCAAACATCTCTACCGCTAGTGTTCCCACAAGTTCTAGTTCATCCGCAAGCACTTTTGCATAAGCAATTGCTTTTTGAGAAAGTTCTTCTGTAATACGAGCTGGAACGATGGATTCATGCAAAATATTATTTACATGAATATTTTCCGCTACCGGAAATACTTTCGTTTCACCACTTACACTACGCGTTACAATAACTGATACTTCTTTTTCAAAAGGTACCCATTTCTCTAAAATACACTCTGCTGCATTCGCAAGATTCCGTGCCTTTTCAACATCAGCTTTACTTCTTAAAACAACTTGCCCTTTCCCATCATATCCACCTGTCGTTGTTTTTAAGACGGAAGGATATGATAACTCGGCGATCGCTTCAGTAAGCTGCTCTTGAGTTTGAACCAATCTATACGTTTCTACTGGTAATCCCGCTTTTTCAATTGCATTCTTTTCAGTAAAACGATTTTGCGTTTTACTTAACAACTGACTGCCTTGCGGTAAGTAAGCATGTTTTTCAAGCCATTGTAAACATCTATAATCAATATTCTCAAATTCATATGTGACAACATCACTAATCTCTGCTAAATGGTGAATTGCTTTTAAATCGTCATATGATGCAACAATTTCAATATCAGCAACTTGTGCACATGGTGAGTTTTTTGTAGGATCTAAAACAGCAATTTTATATCCCATCTCCTTAGCTGCCAGTGCCATCATTCTTCCTAGCTGGCCGCCTCCAATAATACCGATTGTTTTTCCAGGTAAAATGATTCTCGTCATACTAGCTCACTACCTTCGCGCACATCTTTTTCAATTGCTTCTCTTCTCAATTCTAATGCATCATGTATGTCATCATGGAATGATCCAAGTATTTGTGCAGCAAGTAAACCCGCATTTGTTGAACCAGCCTTACCAATTGCAACAGTTGCAACTGGAACCCCTCCTGGCATTTGGACGATGGATAATAATGAATCTAAGCCGTTTAACGCTTTTGATTGAACTGGAACTCCGATTACAGGAAGATTCGTCTTCGCTGCAACCATTCCTGGTAAATGCGCTGCTCCACCAGCTCCAGCAATAATAACTTTCAATCCACGTTCACGAGCCGTCTCTGCATATTCAAACATATAATCCGGAGTCCGATGAGCGGATACAACTTTTTTCTCATACGGTATATTTAATTCATCTAAAATGTCACAAGCATATTTCATTGTTTCCCAGTCTGACGTGCTTCCCATTATGACTCCAACTAGTGATTTCATATTAGAATCCCCCCGATTCAAATAAAAAAAGCCTGAAATAGAACAGTTTCTCTTTTACTATGAGAGAAAGCGCTCTACTCAGGCATACGTATCCCTTGTGAATAGAAAAATACCGAGTGACTTTCCCTCATAGTCTAACGAATAACGGTCGTTAGGTAGAGACTTGCAGGCCATATCCCCGCGATTATATGAGGTCTTATATTATTGTTTCTATGGCTATATTAACAATATTTCATAAACAATGTCAACAAATAATCGAATGTTTTTTTATTAGTTACTCATAACGTTCGTGTTTTAGTTATATTCAAAAGAATAATTGTAATTATATACAAGAAGGATAAGTAATTAGAATATATATTTCTAGAGATCTATCGTACACATAACGGTTTTTATACTAATTTCGCATGCTTTCATATAAAGCATATCGTTTATATTCATTTTATTTATAAGGAGAACAATAATGAAAAAAATAACTACACTCTTTTCATATTTATTTCTTTGCATCGCAGTCATTGCTGTCATAATTGAATACTTATTTATATCATCCTACTTTTTTTACTCTCAGTATTTAAAATATATACTCGTAGTAGAAATAACATTTCCTATCATAGGGATTATTTTAGGAGCACTTGGAAAATCCGGAGAACAAAAAATCATTGCTATTACTTTGAATAGTCTCGTTTTTATTCTTTTTTCTTCTTTAGGATTATTAAATCTATGGATT
>NZ_QOSD01000010.1:0-58122 GCF_008368905.1 Bacillus sp. SH5-2 | reverse complement strand
AGTTTTTTAATTTCTTTTTTGTCGTTTTCTGCGTTTCTGCATCAGCGACGGTTATTAATTTATCATATATTAACTATTAACGTCAACACTTTTTAATAAAAACTTCTTTTTCTCACATAACGGATACATTCTTCTGCATTAGCGACTCTCCGAAATAAACAAAAAACGATTTTATATCTTTCTTCCATCGCTTTTTTTACAACGTCATGAATACGCTCATCTTCAAAATCAAATAAAAGTTCCTCTAACTCTCTCTTCAATATGTATTCCATTTCTTTTCTCTCTTCTTTCGTCAACATAATTCCAAGCAAATCATCACCTCAATAATCCCTTACGGGGCAATAAACGTTCCGCTCATTTTCACTTATCAAAATCCTCTCATTCATTATATCCACTACTTACGATGTTAATCATTTGTTCTCTTTTTTATATTTTAAGCATATATGTAACTGAAAAGGATTGGACAAAGGGGCGTAATATTATGTTTTTCTTTTTTATTACGAGTAAAAGAACTTTTAAACACATTAGCTTAATAGTAATACTTTCCTTATTTACAGCATGGCTTCTCTTTTTAAAAACATATTCACATGAGTCTGCTTTTTCAACAGCTACAGGACCTAAGGTAATTTACAAAGGAGACACAGCTAAAAAACAAGTTGCATTCACGTTTGATATTAGTTGGGGAGACAAAAAAGCTATTCCAATCCTTGATACACTTAAAGAAAGAGATATTAAGAATGCAACCTTCTTTCTTTCTGCTGCATGGGCAGAAAGACACCCTGATATTGTTGAACGCATCATGAAAGATGGACATGAAATCGGTAGTATGGGCTATAATTACACATCCTATACTTCTCTAGAGACAAATGAAATACGAAGAGATCTTTTGCGTGCACAAGATGTTTTCACAAAACTCGGCGTAAAACAAGTCAAGCTATTACGCCCACCTAGTGGAGACTTTAACAAAGCAACACTTAAAATAGCAGAATCACTCGGATACACTGTCGTTCACTGGAGTAATAATTCGAACGATTGGAAAAACCCAGGTGTAAATAATATCGTTTCCACCGTCTCTAATCATTTGAAAGGTGGAGATATCGTCTTATTACACGCATCCGACTCTGCCCTCCAAACAAATAAAGCTTTACCGCTACTTCTGCAAAAGTTAAAGAATGATGGATATGAACAAATATCCGTTTCACAACTTATTTCCAACACAAGTACAAAAAGTGAAGATGTAAAGTAATGTCCCTACTACCCTTCACACATAAAAAGCTCTATTATCTAAATGAAAGATAATAGAGCTTTTTCTATCCTAATATTCACAGTAGTATAACTACCACTACGTAAAAACCAAAGATAATTTTCTTAATTAAGCAGTTTTACTCGCTCTTCCAATTAAACGATGTAATATAAGTAACTGATATGCATTACATAATAAAAGCGGTATAACCATTAAATACAACCAATCCGTATCATTAATCCGAAGCGCTGGTACCCATTCAAGAATTGTTACCACAACCATAAAAAATAGGGCGGGCACAAATGCTTTTTTATTCGTTTCTTTACTTTTCACATAAGCAACAATCGCTCCAAACACAAATAACACCCCAGCAACAAGTATGTTATTCCCTAATGAAACTTCTCCATTTGCAATCAGTACGGATCTTAAGTACACAAAATCAAATAATACAAATGCAATAAAGAAGAGTTGTACTGCATTCCATAAAGAGGATGAACGAAACATCCCGAGTCCAAAGCGATGGATTGTTAAATATGCAAAGAATCCCATTTGACTTATAACGCTAAAAATAAATCCTACTCCCATCAACCAGAAAGAAATCGCTAGAATCTCCTTAACGTCGAAATTTTGAAAAAACTTAGCGTACTCGTCCCACTCTAAAACAAACCCGATAAAGACCGTGCTAATTCCACCAAGAAACAACGTCGTTAAAAATAGGCGTACCCACTTGCGGCTATTCACAACACATCCCCCATTATTCGTATATTTCTAATTAAATTGTATCAATGACAATTTCAAAAAGCTAGCCATGTTCATGTATAAATTCCTTAAAGATATTTATATTAAAAAAGAGAACTGTGTTGAAAGGAGTTCGAATTTATGAAACGGATGCTACTCGTTTTGATTTCTTCTTTTCTATTTATCGCACTTGTAGCATGTGCACAAGAAAAAGAAGCTAAATCCGAACTAGATTACGATCAAACGAAGAAAATGATTATTGATATTTTAAAAACCGACCAAGGAAAGAAAGCCATCCAAGATGTATTAACAGATGAAAAAATGAAACAAGCACTCATACTAGATGAAACAGTAGTAAAGAAAACGATTGAAGATGCAATGGTATCCGACAAAGGGCAACAATTCTGGGAAAAGCTCTTTAAAGACCCTGAGTTCTCATCGAAATTTGCTAAAAGTATGGGGAAAGAACAGACGAACTTAATGAAAACTCTCCTAAAAGATCCTGAATATCAATCAGGTGTTATAGAAATTATGAAGAACCCTGAAGTAGAAAAAATGATGCTGCAAACAATGAAAAGTAAAGAATACCGTCAATATTTACAACAAGTACTAACGGAAACTGCTGAAAGCCCTCTCTTCCAAGCTAAGATGATTGACATCATTAGTAAAGGTGTGCAAAAAGCTGAAAAAGGCGGGTCTGATAAAAAAGAAGCAGGCGGTGAAGGTGGTTCCCAAGATGGGAATAAGGAACAGCAGTAAAAATTCTAACTATAATAATGAGTGGACGATATATGTATCATCCACTCATTATTACTTTACTTTTGCGCGACAGCTGTTTTGTCAATCACTGTCTCAGCTATCGTACGATAAATAAGACCTGTTGTATGTGTATCTTCATATACTGACGGTGCAAAGTCTTCTTTATTCCAATCAGGTTGTTGAAGTGGAATTCGGCCAAGTACATCCGTTTGGAGTTCTGTAGCTAATTTATCTCCTCCACCTCTTCCAAATACATACTCTTTCTCTCCAGTTACTTTACTTTCAAAATACGCCATATTTTCAACAACACCAAGAATACTATGTTCTGTACGTAAAGCCATTGCTCCAGCACGTGCTGCTACGAATGCAGCTGTTGGATGAGGCGTCGTTACAATAATCTCTTTACAAGCCGGTAACATCGAATGTAGATCTAGCGCAACATCACCTGTACCTGGAGGTAAATCTAATACTAAATAATCTAAATCGCCCCATTCTACTTCTGTGAAGAAGTGATTTAACATCTTCCCAAGCATTGGCCCTCTCCAAATAACCGGTGCATTATCTTCTACAAAGAATCCCATTGAGATTACCTTTACACCTAGACGCTCTACTGGGATGATCTTATCGCCTCTTACGATAGGACGTTTTTCTATCCCCATCATATCCGGTACGCTAAAACCGTAAATATCCGCATCAATAATACCAACCTTTTTTCCTAGACGAGCTAAAGCAATTGCAAGGTTAACAGAAACCGTTGATTTCCCCACTCCACCTTTTCCACTCGCCACTGCTAAAAATGTCGTTTTCGAATTTGGTGACAATAAAGATTCAATTTGCTCTTCTTCTTGTTCCGGCGCAAACTGAGCTAATTCCTCTTCTGTAAATTCTGCAAAGCGAAGCCCTACTGTTGCTACTCCTAGTTCTTTTACTAACTTTACAATTCCAGATTGCAATTGCATTTGTTCCGCCGTACCGGTTTTTACGATTGCAATTTTAACACTTACATGTTCCTTCTCAGGCTTGACTGTTACCTCTTTAATTGCCCCTGTTTCTTTTAACGTTTTATGTAAAAACGGATCTACAATCCCTTCTAACGCTTCCACTACTTGCTCTTTCGTTACCATAATTAGCCCAGCCCCCTGTATGAAAAATAACATAATGTTAATTAAATATATCTCTCTTTACTTTTGAAATAAATGCGTTTACATTTCCAGTATAACATATTTTCGGAAAACTTCGTTAACGACAGGAACTCAAAAAAATCCTCCTTATTCTGGAGGATTTCCTTTTTCCGTGAAATAACGTAATATACCACGGTATATAGCCGCAGCTACCTTCTGCTGATATTTCTCCGAATTTAACATATACCTTTCGTTCACGTTCGATAAAAAGCCCGCTTCAATTAAAGCACCTGGTGTTTTCGCATACTTTAATAAATACACATGAGAAATCGTTTTAGCGGAACGATTCGTATTTTCTAAACTCGTTCTCAATTCAGCTTGTATAAATTTCGCAGCACGTTCATTTTCAAGTAACGAACGGTAGTAGAACGTTTGTGCGCCTTTCGATCCACTACTCGTTAAAGCATTTAAATGGATACTCGCAAAAAAGTCTACATCAGGTTTATTAATGATCTCTACACGCTTTTTTAAATCCTCTGCTTTACGTCTACTATAGGACTTTGTATCTTTGTGAGCTAAATCATAGTCTCCCTCACGCGTTAAAATAACTAACGCACCTTGTTCTTGTAAATAATCTTGTACTTTCTTTGTAATCTCAAGTGTAATATCTTTTTCTATAATATCCTTTCCACCAACAGCCCCTCCGTCTGGCCCACCATGCCCAGCATCTAGTACAATCACTTTCCCTGATAAGGGTAAATTCCAAGCTCGCCACGATTTTGTAATTTGAAATTCTTGTTTGACTAAAAAAAACAAAACAACCGCAGCGAGTGCAAAAGAGATAATTCGAATTCTCTTCATACCTTTCCTCCTCCAGCTAGTCCCTCTAATTACTTATATGGGACAAGAGGAAAGTTTATGCTTGTCTTAATGAAGCTTTAATCGATATCTTCTTTCACCTTTTTCATATCCTTCCTGCCACCATAAGCCGATAAACTGCTGGCAAGATTCGAAAAGTAATTCCTCATCTTGTAACTTAATTTCTCGCATAGTCATGCTCGTTAAAAATTGAAATAGCGTTTCTGTTAATTGTTGCTCTTCTTCTAAGGCTCTATATTTCACGTCAAAGAGCGATTCGCCATAATAACCAAATTTACTATATCTCGCTCCTAATAAATACGATTCTATCCCTAATTCAATGCAGTAATCTTCATACTGACGATGAAGCTCCTGCATCTGAAAGGCATCTCTAATATTTGAACGTAATGTTTTTAATGATAATTCCCGCAGCATCTTTCGTTCATATTTCAACTGCTTTTCTTTTTGTTTTTCTTGTAAGCTGACAATGACATTCATAGTACTTATAAACCTCCCTACTACGTATTAGTCTAAACTTCTAAAGAAGAAGCATACGCGAGCGGATAGCACTAAAATATTCCAAGCAACAAAAATTATAAAAGAGGAATGAAACATAAAAAAACCCCAACCAAAATGGTTGGGGTTTGTAGTTCGCAAAAATTAACGTTTTGAGAACTGAGGTGCACGACGTGCGCCTTTAAGACCGTATTTTTTACGCTCTTTCATACGTGCGTCACGAGTTAATAGACCTGCACGTTTTAGTGTTAGACGGTATTCTGGATCAGCTTTTAATAAAGCGCGAGAAATACCGTGACGAATAGCACCAGCTTGACCAGTGTATCCACCACCATTTACGTTTACAAGTACATCGTAGTTACCTAAAGTTTCTGTTGCAACTAGAGGTTGTTTCACTACTTCACGTAATGCAGCAAATGGGATATAGTTTTCAAAATCACGACCGTTAATGATAACGCGTCCTTCGCCTGGAACTAGGCGTACGCGCGCTACTGAACTCTTACGACGTCCAGTGCCATAGTATTGAACCTGTGCCAAAGTAAGCCCTCCTTTAATTAATTATCCGCGAAGTTCGTAAACTTCTGGTTTTTGTGCTTGGTGTGGATGCTCTGCTCCAGCATACACGTTTAGTTTCTTAGAAACTTGACGGCCTAAGCGTCCTTTTGGAAGCATGCCTTTAATTGCAAGCTCTAACATTTGTACAGGGTAGTTTGTACGCATTTCTAGAGCTGTTCTTTGTTTAAGTCCACCTGGGTGGTTAGTGTGACGGTAGTAAATTTTATCGTTTAATTTATTACCTGTTAAATGAATTTTCTCAGCGTTAATAATAATTACATGATCACCCGTGTCAACGTGTGGTGTAAATGTAGGTTTGTTTTTACCGCGTAAAATAGATGCTACTTCCGTAGATAGGCGACCTAAAGTTTGACCTTCAGCATCAACCACATACCATTTACGCTCAACTTCGTTAGCTTTTGCCATAAAAGTCGTACGCATGTGTTTCCCTCCTCGTTATCTTTTCCATAGAAAAAATCTATTGTTTATCTTAAACACGATTTCCTTCCGGGGCTAATCGTGGTTTTAGAAACAATACCATATGTTATGATATACTTTTGAGTTTCTAATGTCAAGCAAATGTTACACCAGGATTAGTTGTTATAGTTTACCTCCCATAAGTAAAGCCCATGACCTGGAGCCATCTTTCCAGCAAACTGACGATTTTGTTTCGCTAGAATCTCTGGAATGCTATCAGGATCAAGCTTTCCTTGCCCTACGCTCAGTAACGTACCAACAATAATTCTGACCATATTATATAAAAATCCATTGCCTACAAAGCGAAAAATTAATTCATCACCTTGCTCAATTAGCTCAATTTCATAAATTGTTCGCACTTTATCCTTTTTGTCAGTTTTTGCCGAACAAAAAGAAGTGAAATCATGCGTCCCAATAAAATACGGGATCGCTTTTCTTATCGAGTTGATTTCGAGTGGATATGGATATTGATATACGTAATTTCTACGGAATACATCCGCAGTCTTTGATAATAATACACGATAACGATATTCTTTTCTCTCAACACCGTAACGCGCATGAAATTCTTCTGTTTTTTTCTCTACCTGTCTGATAACAATATCATCTGGCAACATTGTGTTTAATGCATTACTCCATTGCCACTCTTCAAGAGACAACGGTGTATCAAAGTGTATCACTTGTCCTTTAGCATGAACGGTAGAATCCGTCCTGCCTGATGCCTGAACGCGAACAAGTTCTCCTTTATGCAATTTTTGCAATGCTTTCTCTATCTCTTGTTGAACAGTACGATGCTGCGGCTGAATTTGATAACCACAAAAATGCATGCCATCATATGCAACCGTACATTTTATTCTATCCATTTCTCTATTCTCCATTACGATCGCACCCATGCCAAAATACAAGCTAAACAAAGTAAGCTTATAATCGTTACTGTATCACTTGTTTTCCAGCGTAGTTGCCTAAATTTAGTGCGTCCTTCGCCACTTTGATACCCACGTGCTTCCATCGCGATTGCTAAGTCCTCTGCACGCTTAAAAGCACTGATAAATAGAGGAACGAGTAGTGAGATAATCGATTTCATCCTATCTTTTATCGGTCCTCCGGCGAAGTCAATACCGCGTGACGCTTGTGCCTTCATTATTTTACTCGTTTCATCCATTAATGTCGGGATAAAACGAAGAGAAATTGACATCATTAATGCGATTTCATGAACAGGAACTTTTATACGCTTCAACGGCTTTAATAAAGTCTCCAAACCATCTGTAATTTCAATAGGTGTCGTCGTTAACGTTAATAATGTCGTCATTAGAATAATAACGAAGAATCGTATAGAAATGTATATCCCTTGCTCTAATCCTTTTTCATGTATAGAAAACCAACCAAGTTGGAATAGTACATCCCCTTCTTTATTTGTAAAAATATGCAGGAAAAATGTAAAAAGAAAAATCCATAAAATTGGTTTTAAGCCCGAAAGTACATAACGAATCGGCACTTTTGCAAAAAATAAAGCAATGAGTGCATATAAAAATAAAAATCCATATGAAATCGCATTATTTGCCAAGAAAACAACAAATACATATAAAAAGACAATCAGCAGCTTCGTACGCGGATCAAGTTGATGAATAAGTGAATTCCCTGGGATATACCTCCCAATAATCAACTGCTGCATGATTCATGACCACCTTTTCGTAACACCTGCACAACTTCATGAGTAAGATCCTCTAAAGATAAGGTAGCCTTTGGAATTGAAATGCCAAACTTCTCTTCAATTGCACGTTTATACTTTAAAGACATAGGAAGATCCACGCCAATTTTTTCTAATTCATCAGCATGTGAAAATACTTCCTCTGCACTTCCTTGCAAAAAGACCGTTCCTTTATGCATGACTACAACCTGCTCTGCATACTTAGCAGCATCCTCCATATTATGCGTTACAAGGATAACTGTAAGACCTTTCTCCTTATGTAGCTTATAAAACATCTCCATAAGTTCATTCTGCCCTTTAGGATCTAGCCCTGCTGTAGGTTCATCTAATACAAGCACTTCGGGTTCCATAGCCAGTACGCCCGCTATCGCAACACGCCTCATTTGCCCACCACTTAACTCGAACGGAGAACGTGTTAATAGTTCTGTATCTAATCCTACAAGTTCAATTGCCTCTCTGGCCTTTTGCTTCGCTTCTTCTACAGATACCCCAAAGTTTGTAGGGCCGAAACAAATATCTTTCTCCACAGTCTCTTCAAACAACTGATGTTCCGGGAACTGAAAGACAACCCCTACTTTTTTACGTAGTGGCTTTAGCTTCTTTTCTTTCTTTCCTGCCGAAATGAAATGTTCACCAATTTGAACTGTCCCATTTGTCGGCTGCAATAAACCATTTAAATGTTGAATCATCGTCGACTTACCTGAACCAGTATGACCGATAATGGCATAATAGCCCCCACTTGGAAACGACACGTCTACATCGTAAAGTGCGCGTCTTTCAAATGGAGTTTTATATTGATAACGATGTTCTACTTTTTGGAATGTAATCTCCAAAGTTCGTTCACCAAGCTTTCCATTGTAAGATGCGTATTTTGCAAGAGAATTTCATTTCTTTTTAATAATTCTGCTATTTTCACTGAAAAAGGTACATCTAATCCAATTTCTTGGAGCATATGAGAGGATTTGAAGATTTGCTCTGGGGTTCCTTCCTCTAATATTTCTCCCTTGTTTAAAATAATAACCCGGTCTGACTGTGCCGCCTCTTCTAAATCATGCGTAATTGATAACACAGTAATACCTTTTTGATTAACAAGCTGTCTAACCGTTTCTACTACTTCACGTCTTCCTTGAGGGTCTAGCATTGACGTTGCTTCGTCTAGTATTAAAATAGATGGCTGAAGCGCTAAAACGCCTGCTATTGCGACTCGCTGTTTTTGTCCACCAGATAACGAATGGGGTTCATCATTAAGAAAATCTTCCATACGGACAAGTTGCAGAGCCTGTTCTAATCTTTCCACCATCTGCTCCCTTGGCATTCCGATATTCTCTAAGCCAAATACAATATCATCTTGTACTGTCGTTCCAACAAATTGATTATCTGGATTTTGAAATACCATCCCAATTTGTTTTCGAACATCCCATACCGTTTCCTCTGATAAAACTATTGTATCATTTACAGTAATAGTCCCTGCTTCTGGCAAAAACAAACCATTCAATAATTTTGCAAGTGTAGACTTCCCTGAACCGTTTTGTCCAATAACAGATACCCATTCTCCTTCATATAAGGAAAATGAAACATCTTTTAATGCATAAGTGGCTGCCCCAGGATATTGAAATGATATATTTTCTGTCCGAAGTTTCTCTTTTTTCAATACAAGGCACCCTTTCTTTTGCCAAGTTAGCCTATTTTTATATTTAAAAAAAAGGGCCATGACCAGTTTCTTGAAAAGAACTGTCCTGCCCTTTTAATTATCATTATACTAACTCGATAATTACCATTGGTGCTGCGTCTCCGCGACGTGGACCAATTTTTGCAATACGAGTGTATCCGCCTTGGCGCTCAGCATAGCGTGGAGCTACATCAGCGAATAATTTTTGAAGTGCATCTTGACCAGTCTCAGCGTTAGCTACTTCATTGCGAATGAAAGCTGCTGCTTGACGACGAGCATGAAGATCTCCGCGTTTACCTAAAGTGATCATTTTTTCCACTACAGAACGAAGTTCTTTTGCACGAGTTTCTGTCGTTTGGATGCGCTCGTTGATAATTAAATCAGTAGCTAAGTCACGTAACATAGCTTTACGTTGCGCACTTGTACGGCCTAATTTTCTGTATGCCATTCGTAGTTCCCTCCTTTGTTGATGGGTTTAAATCCTCAGTCGTCTTTACGTAAACCTAAACCTAATTCCTCAAGTTTATGTTTAACTTCTTCTAAGGATTTACGTCCTAAGTTACGAACTTTCATCATATCTTCTTCTGTTTTGTTCGCAAGCTCTTGTACAGTATTAATTCCTGCACGTTTTAGGCAATTATAAGAACGAACAGAAAGGTCTAGTTCTTCGATAGTCATCTCAAGAACTTTCTCTTTTTGATCTTCTTCCTTCTCGACCATAATCTCAGCATTTTGTGCTTCATCAGTTAAACCAACAAAGATATTTAAATGCTCAGTTAAGATTTTGGCACCTAAAGAGATAGCTTCTTTTGGCCCGATGCTTCCATCCGTCCATACATCAAGCGTAAGCTTATCATAATTAGCCACTTGTCCGACACGTGTCTTTTCCACTTGGTAAGTCACACGTGATACTGGAGTATAAATAGAATCAATAGGAATTACTCCTATTGGTTGATCTTCGCTTTTATTTGCATCAGCTGGCGTATACCCACGGCCACGCTTTGCAGTTAAACGCACGCGGAAATGCGCATCTTTTGCTAACGTTGCAATGTGTAAATCTGGATTTAAGATTTCTACATCACTATCGTGAGTAATATCAGCAGCTGTGACAATACCTTCGCCCTGCACATCAATTTCCAACGTCTTCTCTTCTTCAGAGTAGATTTTAAGAGCTAACTTTTTCAAGTTTAAGATGATCGTCGTAACGTCTTCTACTACGCCCTCAACTGTTGAAAATTCATGTAATACGCCATCGATTTGGATAGCAGTAACAGCGGCACCAGGGAGTGAGGATAAAAGAATACGACGTAAGGAGTTACCCAAAGTAGTACCATATCCACGCTCAAGCGGTTCAATTACGAATTTACCATATTTAGCATCTTCGTTAAGTTCAACCGTTTCGATTTTCGGCTTTTCGATTTCAATCATTAACTAAACCCTCCTTCAAAACGTCGAAACCCCGGTTAAACAAAGGTATAACCCCTGTCTAACCGAAAGTCCCCCTTAGGCAGTTCCCGATTGTGCACAACAAGCGATGTTTCTGTACGAAATTTCTCGATAATGCATCATATCCATTATAGACAAAAGGGAAAATTCTATACAGAAAAATTACACACGACGACGTTTTGGTGGACGACATCCATTATGAGGAACTGGAGTAACATCTCTAATTGCTGTTACTTCTAGACCTGCAGCTTGAAGAGCACGAATTGCAGCTTCACGACCAGCACCAGGACCTTTAACAGTAACCTCTAAAGTTTTTAAACCGTGTTCCATTGCAGCTTTAGCAGCAGTTTCAGCAGCCATTTGCGCAGCGAATGGAGTAGATTTACGAGATCCACGGAAACCAAGTGCACCAGCACTAGACCAAGAAAGTGCGTTACCGTGAGTATCTGTAAGTGTTACGATTGTGTTGTTGAAAGTAGAACGAATATGAGCTATACCAGCTTCGATATTCTTTTTCACACGTTTTTTACGAGTGTTTGTTTTACGTGCCATTGTTAGTTCAACCTCCTTTACTTATTATTTCTTTTTATTTGCTACTGTACGACGTGGACCTTTACGTGTACGAGCATTGTTTTTAGAGTTTTGACCACGAACTGGTAAGCCACGACGGTGACGAAGACCACGGTAAGAACCGATCTCCATTAGACGTTTAATGTTAAGAGATACTTCACGACGAAGGTCTCCCTCAACTTTAATACGATCGATGATATCACGGATACGTCCTAATTCGTCTTCCGTTAAATCACGAACTCGTGTTTCTGAAGAAATACCAGCTTCAGTTAGAATTTTTTCAGCAGTTGTGCGACCAATGCCGAATACGTAAGTTAAAGAAATAACAACGCGTTTGTCTCGAGGAATATCTACACCTGCGATACGTGCCATTACGAATGCACCTCCTTCTGATTAACCTTGTTTTTGTTTATGTTTAGGGTTTTCACAAATAACCATTACTTTTCCACGTCTACGAATAACTTTACATTTTTCGCAGATTGGTTTAACTGACGGTCTTACTTTCATGTCTCGAACCTCCTTAAAGATTACGGAGTGCTATATTATTTAAAACGGTACGTAATACGACCACGATTTAAATCGTACGGAGATAATTCTACCGTAACTTTGTCTCCTGGTAAAATACGAATGAAGTTCATACGGATTTTACCAGAAACGTGAGCCAATACGACATGCCCATTCTCTAATTCTACTTTGAACATAGCATTTGGCAACGTTTCAAGAACGGTACCTTCGACTTCAATTACATCATCTTTAGCCATTCAATAGTTCTCCCTTCATCAAATCAGTAACATTTTACACTGCTCTGAAATCCCGGAGAGCCAGCTACTTATAAAGTGGTAAGGATTTCGTATCCTGCTTCTGTAAGAGCAATCGTGTGCTCAAAATGTGCACACCATTTACCATCTACCGTTACCACTGTCCAGTCATCAGATAGTGTTTTTACATATCGTCTTCCTTGATTCACCATCGGCTCAACACAGATGACCATTCCCGGCTTTAATCTAGGGCCTCTATTTGGTGGACCATAGTGCGGGATTTGAGGGTCCTCATGTAAGTCTTGCCCGATTCCGTGACCAACATACTCCCTAACGATCGAGAATCCATTCTCTTCAGCATGGGTTTGAACCGCATGTGAGATATTTGATAAGCTCTCGCCTGGTTTTACTTGTTCTAGACCAAGATACAACGATTTTTCTGTGACATCAAGTAGCTTTTGAACAGATTCAGAAATGTTTCCAACTGGATACGTCCATGCAGAATCTCCATGGTACCCATTGTATTTCGCACCAATATCGATACTGATGATATCGCCCTCTTTGAGCTTGCGCTTCCCTGGAATTCCGTGTACAAGCTCTTCATTTACAGAAGCACATATGCTCCCCGGAAATCCGTTGTATCCTTTAAAAGATGGCGTAGCACCATATTTTTGAATCGTCTTTTCCGCTATTTGATCGAGCTCTTTCGTTGTAATTCCTGGAGTAATGTGTTGTTTCAACTCTTGATGAGTTAAAGCAACGATCCTGCCAGCTTCTCGCATGATTTCTATCTCGCGAGGAGTTTTGCAGATTATCATTACGCTAAGCCTCCGATGAGAACATCGATATCAGCAAATACTTTATTGATATCTTGCTCACCATTAATGCTTTGTAGGTAACCAAGCTCCTCGTAGAAATCAAGCAAAGGTTTTGTTTGCTTAATATTTACATCTAAACGATTTGCTACAGTTTCTTCATTGTCATCAGAGCGTTGATATAATTCGCCACCACATTTATCGCACACATCAGCTTTTGCTGGTGGATTGAATTCTAAGTGGTAAGTCGCACCGCACTCTTTACAAATGCGACGGCCTGTAAGGCGTTTTAATAACAACCCTGAATCCACATTAATGTTTAAAACATAGTCGATTTTTTTGCCAAGATCTTTCATAATTTCTTCAAGAGCTGATGCCTGTGCAACAGTTCGTGGAAAACCGTCTAGTAAGAAGCCTCTTACGCAGTCTTCTTGGCTTAAACGATCACGAACAATTCCGATTGTAACTTCATCTGGGACAAGAGCACCTTTATCAATAAAAGATTTAGCTTGTAAACCCATTTCAGTTTCAGCCTTCATAGCTGCACGGAACATATCTCCTGTTGAAATGTGAGGGATGTTATACTTGGCAACAATCTGTTCGGCTTGTGTACCTTTACCAGCACCAGGAAGCCCCATTAAAATTAAGTTCATCCTTGTTCCCCCTCAGAGTACATGAGCATGTAGGGAAGACGATTCTTCCCACTTACTCATTGCTTGATAAACCCTTTGTAATGGCGTTTTACCAGTTGGCTTTCTAGCTGCTTCATTGTTTCTAAAGCAACGCCGACAACGATTAACATACTCGTTCCACCAATCTGTGCAGACGGAGGAAGATTTCCCAGCTTCGTAAAAATAACTGGTAAGATTGCAATCGCTGCTAGGAAAATTGATCCTACAAAGGTCAAACGATACAAGATTTTTGTTAGATATTGTTCTGTATTCTTACCCGGACGAATACCTGGAACATATCCACCTTGCTTGTTTAGATTCTCTGACATTTGCTCTGGATTAACCTGAACAAACGCATAGAAATATGTGAAGGCTACAATGAGCGCAACATATATGATCATTCCCACTGGATGAGAATAGTTAAAGTTTGCAATAATCCACTGCGATACATCATGATCCGGGAAGAACTGTGCAATAGTCGGAGGCGTAATTAAGAATGAAACAGCAAAAATTACTGGAATAACACCAGCACTATTTACCTTAAGCGGTAAATGTGTGTTTTGTGCTCCAGCATAACCACCATTTCCTCCTGTTACACGCTTCGCATATTGAATTGGGATCTTTCTAACAGCCTGTTGGATGAAAATAACACCCACAATAACTGCTAGCACAGCTAGTAAAATCAATGCAACTTTAACGATACTCATGAACAATTGATCTCCGATATTTTGAAACTGTTGCTGATACACTTGAGATATAACACTTGGGATCGCTGCGGCAATACCACCAAAGATAAGGATGGAAATACCATTACCTACACCTTTAGCTGTAATCTGTTCACCTAACCACATTAAAAATGCAGTACCAGCAGTCAGTACCGTAGCAATGTATAAATAAGTGCTCCAACCAGGATTCAAAATTAATTGCCCACCTACCATACCGTTAAAACCGATTGACATACCAAACCCCTGAATAAACGCAAGAACAATTGTAAAATAACGCGTGAATTGCGTTAGTTTACGACGGCCCATTTCACCTTGCTTCGACCATTCCGAAAATTTAGGAACAACATCCATCTGCAATAATTGCACGATGATGGATGCTGTAATATACGGCATGATTCCCATCGCAAAGATGGAGAAGTTTTTCAAGGCTCCACCGCCAAATGTATTTAGAATACCTAAAGCATTTAATTGATCTTGTGCTTTCAGTACGTCTCCATTTGTAAATGGCACAGGGATAAACGTGCCAATCCTGAATACGATTAACATCGCTAAAGTGAATAATATTTTACGTCTTATCTCAGCAACGCGCATAAAGTTGGAGATTGTACGAAACATTAGATCACCTCAACTGATCCGCCAGCTGCTTCAATTGCTTCTTTAGCACTTGAAGAGAACTTGTGCGCTTTAACAGTTAGTTTTTTCTCTACTGCGCCGCTTGCAAGAATTTTAACACCGTCGTTTAACTTGCTGATAACGCCAGTTTCCAGCAATAATTCAGGTGTTACTTCTGTACCATCTTCAAAACGATTTAACGTTGATAAGTTTACAATAGCAAACTCTTTACGGTTAATGTTTGTGAAGCCGCGTTTTGGTAAACGACGGAATAATGGAGTTTGACCACCTTCGAAGCCAAGACGAACACCGCCACCAGAACGTGCGTTTTGTCCTTTATGACCTTTACCAGCAGTTTTACCGTTACCAGAACCGATACCACGACCGACACGGTTACGTACTTTACGAGAACCTTCTGCAGGTTTTAATTCATGAAGTTTCATTCCCAGGCACCTCCTTATATTAATGAGTTATCCTTAAGCTTCTTTTACAGTTATAAGGTGAGAAACTTTGTTGATCATACCAAGAATAGCAGGAGTTTCTTCCTTAACTACAGTTGAATTCAACTTTTTAAGACCTAAAGCTTCTACCGTCGCACGTTGATCTTGTGGACGACCAATTACACTACGAGTGAGGGTAATTTCTAACTTTTTCGCCATTTGTTTTCCCTCCTTAACCTAGTAGCTCTTCTACAGATTTACCGCGTAATTTTGCAACATCTTCAGCGCGCTTAAGTTCGCTTAATCCGTTCACAGTAGCGCGAATCATGTTGATTGGTGTGTTAGAACCAAGAGATTTCGAAAGAATATCTTGTACACCAGCTAATTCAAGTACCGCACGAACAGGTCCACCAGCAATAACACCAGTACCCTCAGCAGCAGGTTTTAAGAATACTTCACCAGCTCCAAAGTGACCGTTGATTGTGTGTGGAATTGTTGTACCAACTAATGGTACAGCGATTAAGTTTTTCTTAGCGTCTTCGATAGCTTTGCGGATTGCGTCTGGTACCTCTTGTGCTTTACCAGTACCGAATCCAACATGACCGTTTTTATCGCCAACTACAACTAGTGCAGCAAAGCGGAAACGACGACCACCCTTAACAACTTTCGCGACACGATTTATCGTAACTACACGTTCTTCAAGTTCTAATTTACTTGGGTCAATGCGATGCATCAATTTTCCCTCCTTTGACCATTAAAATTGTAATCCAGCCTCACGAGCAGCTTCAGCTAGAGCTTTAACACGGCCATGGTATAAGTAACCACCGCGATCAAATACTACTTCTTTAACGCCTTTCTCTACAGCACGCTTAGCAACTGATTCTCCAACTTTCGTAGCAGCTTCAGTATTGCTAGTACCGTTAAGAGCAAGGTCTTTATCAAGAGTAGATGCACTTACTAACGTTACACCATTCACATCATCAATAACTTGAGCGTAAATATGTTGGTTAGAACGGAACACGTTTAAACGTGGACGCTCTGCAGTACCAGTAAGTTTAGCACGTACACGTGCATGTCTTTTCTTACGAGTCGCATTTTTATCAGCTTTAGTGATCATTTTCTTGTCACTCCTTTCTCTCACCTAACGGGTTTACTTAGCAGTTTTACCTTCTTTACGACGAACAACTTCGCCTTCGTAACGAATACCTTTACCTTTATAAGGCTCAGGAGCACGTACAGCGCGGATGTTAGCAGCGAATTCGCCAACACGTTGCTTGTCGATACCTTTGATTACGATCTTTGTTGGTGCAGGTACTTCAACTTCAAGACCTGCTTCCGGAGTCATTTCTACTGGATGAGAATAACCTACGCTTAATACAAGTTTATCACCTTGTTTTTGGGCACGGTAACCAACACCGACTAATTCAAGTCCGCGTGCGAAACCTGCAGTTACACCTTCAACCATGTTTCCGATTAAAGCACGAGTTGTACCGTGTAATGCACGGTGTTCCTTCTGTTCAGATGGACGCTCAACTGTTAATGTATTCTCTTCAATTTTGATAAGCATATCAGCATTGAAAGTACGATTTAATTCACCTTTAGGGCCTTTTACTGTTACAGTATTGTCTTCTGCAACTGTAATAGTAACACCTGCAGGGATTTCAAGAATCTTTTTACCAATACGAGACATGTGGTCACACCTCCGTTCGTTTTAAATATAAATTACCAAACGTATGCTACTACTTCTCCACCAGTTTGTAATTGACGAGCGTCTTTGTCCGTCATTACTCCCTTAGATGTAGAAACAAGAGCGATACCTAATCCGTTAAGTACACGTGGTACTTCATCAGCTTTAGCGTAAACGCGTAAGCCAGGTTTACTGATACGTTTTAATCCAGTGATTACACGTTCATTGTTTGCACCATATTTCAGGAAAATACGAAGGATACCTTGTTTGTTATCCTCGATGTATTCTACATCACGAATGAAACCTTCACGTTTTAAAAGTTCAGCGATCTCTTTTTTGATTTTAGAAGCAGGAACCTCTAATTTCTCATGACGTACCATGTTCGCATTACGGATGCGAGTAAGCATGTCTGCAATTGGATCTGTCATCACCATGTGTTTTACCTCCTTCCCATTTGTGGGTTTTACCAACTAGCTTTTTTAACACCAGGAATTTGACCTTTATATGCAAGTTCACGGAAACAAATACGGCAAAGTTTAAATTTGCGGTATACAGAATGCGGACGACCGCAGCGTTCGCAACGTGTATACTCTTGTACTTTAAACTTAGGAGTACGCTTTTGTTTCGCTATCATAGATTTTTTAGCCACGTTTTCGCCTCCTCTACTTAGCGTTGGCTTCCATTATTTTTGGAATGGCATACCGAATTGTGTTAAAAGTTCACGAGCTTCTTCATCAGTTTTCGCTGTAGTAACGATTACGATGTCCATACCGCGGACTTTGCTTACTTTATCATAGTCGATCTCAGGGAAAATAAGTTGCTCTTTAACACCTAATGTGTAGTTTCCACGACCATCGAATGATTTCTTAGATACACCACGGAAATCACGTACACGTGGTAAAGAAACTGATACTAATTTGTCGAAGAACTCATACATTTGCTCGCCGCGTAAAGTTACTTTCGCACCGATTGGCATACCTTCACGAAGACGGAAACCAGCGATTGATTTTTTAGCACGAGTTACAACAGGTTTTTGACCTGCGATTTGTGTTAATTCTTCTACTGCATTGTCTAAAGCTTTTGAGTTAGATACCGCGTCACCAACACCAGTGTTGATTACGATCTTTTCGATTTTCGGTACTTCCATCACAGATTTATAGTTAAACTTGCTCACTAGAGCAGGAGTAATTTCCTTTTGGAACTTCTCTTTAAGGCGATTCAATGAAGTGACCTCCTTTCTTAAGAAAATTATTTATCTAATAATTCACCAGATTTTTTTGCAATACGAACTTTTTTACCATCTTCTACTTTGAAGCCTACACGAGTAGGTTCACCTGTTTTCGGATCTAAAATCATAACGTTAGAAACGTGAATAGGTGCTTCTTTAGTAATAATTCCACCTTGTGGATTTAATTGAGATGGCTTAGAGTGCTTCTTAACGATATTGACACCCTCAACGATAACACGGTTTTGCTTTGGGAAAGCCACAAGGATAACGCCTTGTTTTCCTTTGTCTTTACCAGTGATTACCTGTACTTTATCACCTTTTTTTACATGCATCTTAATTCTGCACCTCCTTAGCAAGGCAATACCTTAAATTATAGAACTTCTGGAGCTAAAGAAACGATCTTCATGAAGTTGCTATCACGTAATTCACGAGCTACTGGTCCGAAGATACGAGTACCACGTGGGCTCTTATCGTCTTTAATGATAACCGCTGCGTTTTCATCAAATTTGATGTAAGAACCGTCCGGACGACGAGCTCCGCTCTTCGTACGTACTACTACTGCTTTAACAACGTCACCTTTTTTAACAACGCCACCTGGTGTTGCTTGTTTTACCGTAGCAACGATAATATCACCAATGTTAGCATATTTACGACCAGAGCCGCCTAATACTTTGATTGTTAAAAGTTCACGTGCACCAGAGTTGTCAGCAACTTTCAAACGAGATTCTTGTTGGATCATGTTATGAAACCTCCCTTCGGACTAAAAATTCCGATTCGTCTATTTAGATAATAACCGCTTCTTCAACGATTTCAACTAAACGGAAACGCTTAGTAGCAGAAAGCGGGCGAGTTTCCATGATTTTAACGATATCGCCAAGTTTCGCTTGGTTTTGCTCATCATGGGCTTTGTACTTCTTAGAATACTTAACACGTTTTCCGTACAAGGAATGAGTTTTGTAAGTTTCAACTAAAACTGTAATCGTTTTGTCCATTTTGTCAGACACTACACGACCAGTATAAACTTTGCGTTGGTTACGTTCGCTCACTATGCAAACCTCCCCTCAATTTATCGATTAATTCCGATCTCTCTTTCACGAACTACAGTTTTCATACGAGCAATTGCTTTACGCACTTCACGAATGCGAGTTGGATTCTCTAATTGTCCTGTAGCAAGTTGGAAGCGAAGATTAAACAACTCTTCCTTTAAAGCTTTAACTTTTGTTTCGATTTCGGCAGTGGTTAATTCACGAATATCATTAGTTTTCATTAGATTCACCACCATTTTCTTCACGTTTTACGAATTTACATTTCACAGGTAACTTGTGAGCTGCAAGACGTAATGCTTCGCGTGCTACCTCTTCAGATACACCCGCGATTTCGAACATAATTTTCCCAGGTTTTACTACTGCTACCCAGCCTTCTGGTGCCCCTTTACCGGAACCCATACGTACTTCTAGAGGTTTTGCAGTGTAAGGTTTAGAAGGGAAAATTTTAATCCATACTTTACCGCCACGTTTCATGTAACGAGTCATTGCACGACGAGCAGCTTCGATTTGACGGTTTGTAATCCATGAAGCAGCTTGTGCTTGTAAACCGAATTCACCGAAAGCAATTTCAGTTCCACCTTTAGCACGACCACGCATTTTACCACGATGCTCTCTACGATATTTTACGCGTTTTGGCATTAACATATTATTTTCCTCCTTCCTCAGAAGCTTTCTTTTTTGTAGGAAGGACTTCTCCACGGTAGATCCATACTTTTACGCCTAATTTACCGTATGTTGTATCAGCTTCAACTGCTGCATAGTCAATATCAGCGCGAAGTGTATGAAGTGGAACAGTTCCTTCACTGTAAGATTCTGCACGAGCGATATCAGCTCCGCCAAGACGACCAGAAACCTGTGTTTTAATACCTTTAGCACCTGCACGCATAGCACGTTGAATAACTTGCTTTTGTGCACGACGGAATGATACACGGTTTTCTAATTGACGAGCGATGTTTTCGCCTACTAATTTAGCGTTAAGATCAGCTCTCTTAACTTCTAAAATGTTGATGTGTACACGCTTGCCTGTTAATTGGTTAAGAGCTTTACGAAGTGCTTCAACTTCAGTACCACCTTTACCAATTACCATACCAGGTTTTGCAGTGTGAATTGTAACATTTACACGATTTGCTGCACGTTCGATTTCTACTTTAGCAACAGCAGAATCTTTTAAGCGTACATTAATGTACTCACGGATTTTGATGTCTTCATGTAATAATGTAGCGTAATCTTTCTCAGCGAACCAACGAGATTCCCAATCACGAATAACGCCGACACGAAGACCAATTGGATTAACCTTTTGACCCATCGATTATCCCTCCTTCTTTTCTGATACCACAACTGTGATGTGGCTTGTGCGTTTGTTAATTTGGCTTGCACGACCCATTGCACGTGGACGGAAACGTTTTAACGTTGGACCTTCGTCAACGAAAACTTTTTCAACAACTAGGTTGTTAATATCCATCTCATAATTGTGCTCTGCATTTGCGATTGCAGATTTTAAAACTTTCTCTACAACTGGAGAAGCAGTTTTTGGTGTGTGGTTAAGGATAGCAATCGCTTCACCCACTTGCTTACCTCGGATTAAGTCTACTACTAAACGAACTTTACGAGGAGCAATACGAACTGTTCTCGCTACTGCTTTAGCTTGCATTGAAGTGCCTCCTCTCATTATCTTCTAGTTTTCTTATCGTCAGCAAGGTGACCTTTATACGTACGAGTTGGTGCGAATTCACCTAACTTATGGCCAACCATATCCTCAGTGATGTACACAGGTACGTGTTTACGACCATCATATACAGCGATTGTGTGTCCGATGAACTGAGGGAAGATTGTTGAACGGCGAGACCAAGTTTTAACAACTTGTTTTTGCTCAGATGCAACTAATTTTTCCATTTTGCTCATTAAGTGATCATCGACAAATGGTCCTTTTTTTAAGCTACGAGCCATTTTGGTGCCTCCCTTCGTGATTGGCGTACGGTTCTAGAAATGAACCGTACTACAATCCCATTATTTTTTACGACGACGAACGATAAATTTGTCAGACGCTTTGTTTTTCTTACGAGTCTTGAATCCAAGAGTTGGTTTACCCCATGGAGACATTGGAGACTTACGTCCGATTGGAGAACGTCCTTCACCACCACCGTGTGGGTGATCAACCGGGTTCATTACAGAACCACGAACTGTTGGGCGTTTACCTAACCAGCGAGAGCGACCTGCTTTACCGATTTTGATAAGTTCGTGTTGTTCGTTACCTACTTGACCGATTGAAGCGCGACAAGCAGATAATACAAGACGTACTTCACCAGAAGTTAAACGTACAAGTACGTATTTACCTTCTTTACCAAGTACTTGAGCAGATGTACCAGCAGAACGAACTAATTGTCCGCCACGACCAGGCTTAAGCTCGATGTTATGAACAACAGTACCTACTGGAATGTTGATTAATGGTAATGCGTTACCGACTTTGATGTCAGCCTCTGGGCCAGACATAACTTCCATACCTACTTCTAAAGTTTTAGGAGCAAGAATGTAACGTTTTTCACCGTCAACGTAGTTAATTAATGCGATATTCGCAGAGCGGTTTGGATCGTATTCGATCGTAGCAACGCGTCCTGGAATTCCATCTTTGTTACGCTTAAAGTCGATGATACGGTATTGACGCTTATGTCCGCCACCTTGATGACGTACAGTAATTTTACCTTGGTTATTACGACCAGCCTTCTTGCTTAAAGGAGCAAGTAATGACTTTTCGGGTCTGTCAGTCGTGATTTCAGCGAAATCATTCGTAGTCATATTACGACGACCGTTAGTAGTTGGATTATACTTTTTAATTCCCATCTCAATTTCCCTCCTTCTTTAGTAAGAATTAAACGCCTTGGAAGATTTCGATTTCTTTGCTGTCAGCAGTTAGCTTAACGATTGCTTTACGACGACGGCTAGTAAAACCAGCGTGACGACCAACGCGTTTTGCTTTCGGCTTGTAGTTCATGATGTTCACTTTTTCTACTTTAACACCAAAGATCGCTTCAAGAGCATCTTTAACTTCTGTTTTATTAGATTTAACGTCCACATCGAACGTGTATTTTTTTTCAGCCATCATTTCCATAGAACGTTCAGTGATAACTGGGCGCTTAATGATATCACGAGGATCTCTCATTATGCAAGCACCTCCTCTACTTTTTCCACTGCCGCTTTTGTCATGATTAGCTTATCATGATGAAGCACGTCTAAAACGTTTACGCCATCAGCAGTGATTACTGTTACTCCAGGGATATTGCGAGCAGATAACTCTACAGATTCGTTTGCATCAGCAGTTACGATAAGAGCTTTCTTCTCAACAGTTAATCCTTTAAGTACTGCTAGCATATCTTTTGTTTTTGGTGCATTTAACACTAGGTCTTCAAGAACTACAATGTTGTTCTCAACTACTTTAGTAGCTAATGCAGATTTGATTGCTAAACGACGAACTTTCTTAGGAAGTTTGTACGCATAGCTTCTTGGTGTAGGTCCGAATACCGTACCACCACCACGCCATTGAGGAGAGCGGATAGACCCTTGACGAGCACGTCCAGTTCCTTTTTGACGCCATGGTTTACGACCACCACCGCGAACTTCAGAGCGAGTTTTTACTTTGTGTGTACCTTGACGTAAAGACGCACGTTGCATCATTACAGCTTCGAAAAGTACAGCTTCATTTGGTTCGATACCGAAAATAGCTTCAGCTAATTCGATTTCACCAACCTGTGAACCAGTTTGGTTATATACAGTAACTTTTGGCATTGGAATTCCTCCTTCCTATTGTGAATTATTTGCTAACCTTCACAGCGCCTTGAACAACTACAAGAGATTTCTTAGCACCTGGAACGTTACCTTTTACTAGTAATAAGTTGCGCTCAGTGTCAACTTGAACGATTTCTAAGTTTTGGATAGTAACTTGGTCTCCACCCATACGTCCAGCAAGTTTTTTGCCTTTGAATACACGGTTCGGAGCAACTGGGCCCATTGAACCTGGACGACGGTGATAGCGAGAACCATGAGACATAGGTCCGCGAGATTGTCCGTGGCGTTTGATAACACCTTGGAAACCTTTACCTTTAGAAATTCCTGTTACATCAACGATTTCACCTGTAGCGAATACGTCAACTTTTACCTCTTGACCAACCTCTAATCCGTCCACGTCTGCATCGCGGATTTCGCGAATGAAGCGCTTAGGAGTTGTAGATGCTTTAGCAGTGTGGCCTTGTTCAGGTTTGTTAGTTAACTTTTCACGTTTATCTTCAAATCCTAACTGAATTGCATTGTAGCCATCAGTTTCAGTTGTTTTCTTTTGAAGAACAACGTTTGGATTAGCAGCGATAACTGTTACTGGGATTAACTCACCGTTCTCAGCAAATACTTGAGTCATACCGATCTTTCTTCCTAAGATTCCTTTGGTCATGAGTTACACCTCCTACATTTTTAAGTTATATAAATTATAGTTTGATTTCGATATCTACACCAGATGGTAAGTCTAAACGCATTAATGAATCTACTGTTTGTGGAGTAGGACTCACGATGTCGATTAGACGTTTGTGCGTGCGCATTTCGAATTGCTCACGAGAATCTTTGTACTTATGAACAGCACGAAGAATTGTGTAAACAGTCTTCTCAGTTGGTAATGGGATCGGACCAGAAACTGTTGCCCCAGAACGCTTAGCTGTTTCTACAATTTTCTCAGCTGACTGATCAAGAATACGGTGATCGTAAGCTTTTAAACGGATACGAATTTTTTCTTTTGCCATTATTTTCCCTCCTTCGTTCGCCTATTTCTAAAATAGACCTTCTCCATGGAAATTTCCCCACACCATGCCATGGCAAAGCGGCCGGGTGTGTCAGCAACCTTCCACTTCATCGCAGTCAAAGACCAACATTGTCTATTATACAATGTTATTCGTCTAGATGCAAGCATCTTTTTGTTTGCATCTGCTTTTCTCTACTTTTGCTATTATACATGGCACTTTAAAGAATTTCAAGTTTTCATCTACCAGATTTCATTTTACAGTTTCTGGGTTTTGTTTTATTGATTTTATATACTATAGAAGAAACTCGTCAAAACGTAAAAATGTTATCTTGTTTCTTATATAAACACAAATAAAAAACCCAAGGGAAAATCCCTTGGGTTTTTTATAATCTATTTAAAGATTACTCAGCAACGATAGTAGCAACTACACCGTAACCTACTGTACGTCCACCTTCACGAATAGAGAATTTAGTTCCCTCTTCGATAGCGATTGGAGCGATAAGTTCGATAGTCATTTCGATGTTGTCACCAGGCATTACCATTTCAGTACCTTCTGGTAATTGGATGATACCAGTTACGTCAGTTGTACGGAAGTAGAACTGAGGACGGTAGTTAGCGAAGAATGGAGTGTGACGTCCACCTTCTTCTTTAGATAATACGAAAACTTCAGCTTTGAATTTAGCGTGAGCTTTTACAGAACCGCTTTTTGCAAGTACTTGTCCACGTTGGATGTCTTCACGAGCAACCCCACGAAGTAAAGCACCGATGTTGTCTCCAGCTTGAGCTTGGTCAAGAAGTTTACGGAACATCTCTACACCAGTTACAGTTGTAGAAGCATTTTCTTCAGCAAGACCGATGATTTCTACTACGTCACCAACTTTAACGATACCGCGCTCAACACGACCAGTAGCAACTGTACCACGACCTGTGATAGAGAATACATCCTCTACAGGCATTAAGAATGGTTTGTCAGTTTCACGTTCTGGAGTTGGGATGTAAGCATCAACTTCAGCCATTAATTCAATGATTTTTGCTTCCCAATCAGCTTCTCCTTGAAGAGCTTTAAGAGCAGAACCTTTGATTACAGGAATGTCGTCGCCTGGGAATCCGTATTCAGATAATAGGTCGCGAACTTCCATTTCTACTAATTCTAATAATTCTTCGTCGTCTACCATGTCGCATTTGTTTAAGAATACAACGATGTAAGGAACACCTACTTGACGAGAAAGAAGGATGTGCTCACGTGTTTGAGGCATTGGGCCATCAGCAGCAGATACTACTAAGATACCGCCGTCCATTTGAGCAGCACCAGTGATCATGTTTTTAACATAGTCAGCGTGACCTGGGCAGTCAACGTGTGCATAGTGACGAGTTTCAGTTTCGTACTCAACGTGTGCAGTTGAGATTGTGATACCGCGCTCTCTTTCTTCTGGAGCAGCATCGATTTGATCGTATCCGCGTGCTTCAGCACCACCAGCTTTTGCAAGAACTGTAGTGATCGCAGCAGTTAATGTAGTTTTACCATGGTCAACGTGGCCGATTGTACCGATGTTAACATGGGGTTTAGAACGTTCGAATTTAGCTTTAGCCATTCTAAATTCCTCCTTAGTTTATATAGGTTATTTTATATTTAGTCTAGAAAGTGAAACTTGCGCCCCACTTTCTAAGCTTACATAAGTAGTTATACTTGAACAATCGATAAAAATCAATTATTCACCTTTATTTTTTTTAATAATTTCTTCTGAAACAGACTTTGGTACTTCTTCATAATGATCAAATGTCATTGAGAATGTTCCGCGTCCTTGAGTGTTAGAACGTAATGACGTTGCATAACCGAACATTTCAGAAAGTGGAACCATAGCGCGAACAACTTGCGCGTTACCGCGAGCTTCCATACCTTCTACACGTCCACGACGAGATGTTACGTCACCCATAATGTCTCCCATGTACTCTTCAGGAATTACAACTTCAACTTTCATCATTGGCTCAAGAATTACTGGGCTACATTTAGAAACCGCAGCTTTAAGTGCCATAGATGCAGCGATTTTGAACGCCATCTCAGATGAATCGACATCATGGTAAGATCCGTCAACTAATGCAGCTTTAATGTCAACTAGTGGATAACCAGCTAGTACACCATTTTTAAGTGCATCTTCAAGACCTGCTCCAACAGCTGGGATGTATTCACGAGGAACTACACCACCGACGATCTTGTTTTCGAATTCGAATCCTTTACCTTCTTCATTAGGTTCAAACTCAATCCAAACGTGACCGAATTGTCCACGTCCACCAGATTGACGAGCGAACTTACCTTCAACTTTCGCAGCAGCGCGGAAAGTCTCACGGTATGCTACCTGAGGAGCACCAACGTTTGCTTCAACTTTGAATTCACGGCGCATACGGTCAACGATGATATCAAGGTGAAGTTCACCCATACCAGCGATGATTGTTTGGCCAGTTTCTTGGTCAGTGTGAGCACGGAATGTTGGATCTTCTTCAGAAAGCTTAGATAATGCTGTACCCATTTTATCTTGGTCAGCTTTAGATTTTGGTTCGATAGCTACAGAGATAACTGGCTCTGGGAATTCCATAGACTCAAGGATAACAAGGCTCTTCTCGTCACAAAGAGTATCACCAGTAGTAGTATCTTTTAAACCTACAGCAGCAGCGATATCACCAGCGTAAACTGTTGAAATCTCTTCACGGCTGTTAGCGTGCATTTGTAGGATACGACCTACACGCTCACGCTTACCTTTAGTTGAGTTTTTCACGTATGATCCAGAGTTTAACACACCAGAGTACACACGGAAGAACGTTAACTTACCAACATAAGGGTCAGTCATGATTTTGAATGCTAAAGCTGCGAATGGTTCTTCATCGCTAGACTTACGTTCTACTTCTTCATCTGTATCCGGAAGAGTACCTTTGATAGCAGGTACATCTAATGGAGATGGTAGGTAGTCGATAACTGCGTCTAACAGAATTTGAACACCTTTGTTTTTGAATGCAGAACCACAGATTACTGGGAAGAATTCTACAGAAGTTGTAGCCTTACGGATACCAGCTTTAAGCTCTTCTACAGTGATTTCTTCGCCTTCTAGGTACTTCATCATCATTTCTTCATCAAGCTCAGCTACCGCTTCAATAAGCTTTCCACGGTATTCTTCAGCTAGTTCTTTGTGCTCTTCAGGAATTTCAACACGTTGAATGTCTGTTCCTAAATCGTTACCGTACATGTAAGCACATTCTTCAACAAGGTCAATGATACCATTGAACTCATCTTCAGCACCGATTGGTAACTGAATTGGGTGTGCGTTTGCTTGTAAACGATCGTGGATTGTCCCTACAGAGTATAAGAAATCTGCACCGATTTTATCCATTTTGTTAACGAATACGATACGAGGTACGCCGTAAGTAGTAGCCTGACGCCAAACAGTCTCTGTTTGTGGTTCTACACCAGATTGTGCATCAAGTACTGCTACTGCGCCATCAAGTACGCGTAAAGAACGTTCTACTTCTACTGTGAAATCTACGTGACCTGGAGTGTCAATGATGTTTACACGGTGACCTTTCCATTGTGCTGTAGTTGCAGCAGAAGTAATTGTGATACCACGCTCTTGCTCTTGCTCCATCCAGTCCATCTGAGATGCACCTTCGTGAGTTTCACCGATTTTATGAATACGTCCTGTGTAATACAGAATACGCTCAGTTGCTGTTGTTTTACCAGCATCGATGTGAGCCATGATACCAATATTACGAGTGTTTTCTAAAGAGAACTCTCTTGCCATTTGGTGTCTTGCTCCTTCCATATATGGATTGGATTTTTTATTTTAAGTAGCAAAAAAGCCACTTTATATTGTTACACATGTCAGTATGTCCAGTACCCTCATTATGTAAAACGAGCGCCCAACGAAAGGGAGAGGCATTCTCCCTCTCCACACTTCCATAAGCGACAAATAAAGCGGTTTATGCTTACATTTATTTTACGTTGAATCCTACCAACGGTAATGAGCAAATGCTTTGTTAGCTTCTGCCATTTTATGAGTGTCTTCACGTTTCTTAACAGATGCACCAGCGTTGTTAGCTGCATCTAAGATTTCGTAAGCTAGACGCTCTTCCATAGTTTTTTCACCACGAAGACGAGCATAGTTTACTAACCAGCGAAGACCTAAAGTTGTACGGCGTTCTGGACGAACCTCAACTGGAACTTGGTAGTTAGCACCACCAACACGACGAGCACGTACTTCAAGAACAGGCATAATGTTCTTAAGAGCTTGCTCGAATACTTCCATTGGTTCTTTATCTGAACGTTCACGAACGATATCGAAAGCGTTATAAAGAATTGTTTGAGATTTACCTTTTTTACCGTCAACCATCATTTTGTTGATTAGGCGTGTTACAAGTTTCGAATTGTACATTGGATCTGGTAACACGTCACGTTTTGCAACAGGTCCTTTACGAGGCATATTGAGTTCCTCCTTTCATTTTAAAGTTATTATTTTTTAGCAGGTTTTGGTCTCTTAGTACCATATTTAGAACGTCCTTGCATACGTTTGTCAACACCAGCTGTGTCAAGCGCACCACGAACGATGTGGTAACGTACCCCCGGTAAATCCTTTACACGACCACCGCGAATTAATACTACGCTATGCTCTTGTAGGTTATGACCGATACCTGGGATGTAAGCTGTAACCTCGATACCGTTTGTTAAACGTACACGAGCGTATTTACGTAACGCTGAGTTAGGTTTCTTCGGAGTCATTGTACCAACACGAGTACATACACCACGTTTTTGAGGTGCAGAGATATCAGTTGATTTTTTCTTTAAAGAGTTGAACCCTTTGTTTAACGCAGGTGATTTAGATTTCCATACTTTATCAGTACGACCATTTCTCACTAATTGGTTAATAGTAGGCATTTGATTATCCTCCCTTCGCATGTTTGTATGACCACATATCCAGGTGGTTCATTATTAGTTGAAAACAAAGTTTTTGCAAGGGAGAGCAAATGCTCTCTCCTCACAAAAACAGTTTTAACTTATTATTCCTATTGCTGAAGCTCCTACTTGAATCCCCGAAACTTTTCCAAGTTTACGAACTGATTCAACTTTTGTTATGGGTATGTTATGTTGCAAAGCAGTGCGAGTGATAATATGGGTTAACCGCATATCAGCATCTTCTGCAATAACAACTTCTTTAACTATACCATTTTTGATTGCTTCCAATGTACGTTTATGACCAACGACTACATTTTCAGCATTTGACACTTTTTGATAAGACATATAAATATCCTCCAAAGCATCGTTCAGGAGCAACCTTGCTTATAGTAACATTTTGACTCATACAATGTCAACTAGGATTAACTGTTTTTATACAAAATTTACGACGGAAAATTTTACTGTTCCACATAAACTTCATCGTTCTCTACATTCATGTCATCTTGTGTTGTTTTTACAAGATCCACTTTGCGATAACGATTCATACCTGTTCCAGCAGGAACAAGTTTACCGATAATAACATTTTCTTTCAATCCTAGAAGTTCATCGCGTTTACCTTTAATTGCTGCATCAGTTAAGACACGAGTTGTTTCTTGGAACGATGCTGCAGATAAGAATGAATCTGTTTCAAGTGAAGCTTTTGTAATACCAAGTAGAACAGGTCTAGCTGTTGCTGGTTGTTTACCTTTCAGTAACACCTTCGCGTTCGCATCAGTAAACTGATGGATATCTAGTAACGTTCCTGGTAATACATCTGTTTCACCCGCATCACTTACACGCACTTTACGTAGCATTTGACGTACCATTACTTCTACGTGTTTGTCACCAATTTCTACCCCTTGCATACGGTATACTTTTTGAACTTCACGTAATAAGTATTCTTGTACTGCTGTAATGTCCGTTACTTTTAGTAATTCTTTCGGATCAATAGAACCTTCTGTTAACTCTTTACCGTGGCTAATTGGCTGTCCTAGAGTTACTTTCAGACGAGCACCGTAAGGAATAGCATACGTACGAGCTTCTACTTCACCCTGTACAACTACTTCTTGACGATCTTTAACATCGTTGATCGCTGCGATAACACCGTCGATTTCACTGATAACTGCCTGACCTTTCGGATTACGAGCTTCGAAGATCTCTTGGATACGAGGTAAACCTTGAGTGATATCATCTCCGGCAACCCCACCTGTATGGAACGTACGCATCGTTAACTGTGTACCTGGCTCACCGATAGATTGAGCTGCGATAATACCTACCGCTTCTCCTACTTCTACGTCTGTACCAGTTGCTAAGTTACGACCGTAACACTTCTTACATACACCATGGCGAGTGTTACACGTAAACGCTGAACGAATGTTTACAGTTTCAACACCCGAATTTTCAACGATGTGAGCGATATCTTCAGTAATTAATTGATTTTCTCCAACTAATACTTCACCTGTTTCAGGATGTTTTACAGTTTTTCTTGCAAAACGTCCAACAAGACGATCATATAAGGACTCAATAACTTCATTACCCTCTTTAATCGCACCGATTAGTAAACCACGATCTGTTCCACAATCATCTTCACGAACGATTACATCTTGTGCAACGTCAACTAGACGACGTGTTAAGTAACCAGAATCGGCAGTTTTAAGTGCTGTATCGGCAAGACCTTTACGCGCACCATGCGTAGAGATGAAGTACTCAAGTACTGTTAAACCTTCACGGAAACTTGATTTGATCGGAAGTTCGATGATACGACCAGATGGATTGGCCATCAGACCACGCATACCAGCAAGCTGAGTAAAGTTCGATGCGTTACCACGGGCACCGGAATCACTCATCATGAAGATCGGGTTGCGTTTATTCAAGGACTTCATCAGTTTTCCTTGGATAACATCTTTTGCATTACTCCAAATAGAGATAACGCGATCGTAACGTTCTTCTTCCGTGATTAAACCGCGACGGAATTGTTTAATTACATTATCTACTTTTGCTTGTGCTTCGTGGAGAATTTCATCTTTTTCACCTAATACAAGAATGTCAGATACCCCAACTGTAATACCAGCTTTTGTAGAGTACTTAAATCCTAAGTTTTTCATACGGTCAAGCATGCGAGACGTTTCTGTAATTTGGAAACGTTTGAACACTTCCGCAATGATGTTACCAAGGATCTTCTTGCTAAATGGTGCCACTTCTTCGCGACTAGCAATAATTTCTTTAATGTTCGCACCTTTTTCAACGAAATATTTCGCTGGTGTTTCTTTTTCAAGGTTTGAGTTTGTTGGCTCATTAATATAAGGGAACGACTCTGGTAAGATTTCGTTGAATATTAATTTACCAACTGTTGTTAATAGAAGCTTACTCTTTTGCTCTTCAGTAAACGTTACATTATTTACCGAGCTTGCAGCAACTGCAACACGTGTGTGCAGATGTACATATCCATTTTGATATGCAAGTATTGCTTCGTTTGCATCTTTGAAGACCATACCTTCACCGATTGCGCCTTCACGCTCAAGTGTTAAGTAGTAGTTACCTAATACCATATCCTGAGATGGAGTAACAACTGGTTTACCGTCTTTCGGGTTCAAGATGTTTTGCGCCGCTAACATAAGAAGACGAGCTTCTGCTTGTGCTTCTGATGATAACGGAACGTGAACCGCCATTTGGTCACCGTCAAAGTCAGCGTTGTATGCAGTACATACAAGTGGGTGAAGACGGATTGCGCGACCTTCTACTAATGTAGGTTCAAACGCCTGGATACCAAGACGGTGAAGTGTTGGTGCGCGGTTTAGAAGTACCGGATGCTCTTTGATCACAGACTCTAAAACGTCCCAAACTTCAGGTTGTACACGCTCGATTTTACGTTTCGCACTCTTAATGTTGTGTGCTAATCCTTTTTCAACTAACTCTTTCATAACGAAAGGCTTGAACAGTTCAAGCGCCATTTCTTTCGGTAATCCACATTGGTACATCTTTAAGTTCGGTCCTACAACGATTACAGAACGGCCAGAGTAGTCAACACGTTTACCTAATAAGTTTTGACGGAAACGTCCTTGTTTACCTTTAAGCATGTGAGATAGTGATTTTAATGGACGGTTACCTGGTCCAGTTACCGGACGGCCACGACGACCATTATCGATTAATGCGTCTACAGCTTCTTGTAACATACGTTTTTCGTTTTGAACGATGATGCTTGGTGCACCTAAGTCCAATAGACGTTTTAAACGGTTGTTACGGTTAATTACACGGCGGTATAAGTCGTTTAAGTCAGAAGTAGCAAAACGTCCACCATCTAACTGTACCATTGGGCGAAGTTCTGGTGGGATAACTGGTAGAACATCTAAGATCATCCAAGATGGTTCATTTCCAGAGTTACGGAATGCTTCTAATACTTCTAGACGTTTAATAGCACGAGTACGGCGTTGTCCTTGTGCTGTTTTTAATTCTTCTTTTAAGAAGTCTACTTCTTTATCTAAATCGATATCTTGTAGTAGCTTTTTAATCGCCTCTGCACCCATAGCAGCTTGGAATGTGCTACCATATCGGTCACGATATGCACGGTATTCTTTTTCAGAAAGTAATTGCTTCTTATCAAGTGGTGTATCTCCACTTTCTGTTACAACATAAGAAGCGAAATAAATTACTTCTTCAAGCGCGCGAGGGGACATGTCTAAGACAAGTCCCATGCGGCTCGGGATACCTTTGAAATACCAAATATGAGATACAGGAGCAGCTAATTCGATATGACCCATACGTTCACGACGAACTTTTGCACGCGTTACTTCAACGCCACATCGATCACAAACTACACCTTTATAACGTACACGTTTGTATTTTCCGCAATGACATTCCCAGTCCTTTTGTGGTCCGAAAATACGCTCACAGAACAAGCCATCTTTTTCAGGCTTTAACGTACGATAGTTAATAGTTTCTGGTTTCTTAACTTCACCGTATGACCAAGAACGAATCTTGTCAGGTGAAGCAAGTCCAATCTTCATATATTCAAAGTTATTTACATCTATCAAGGGGCCTACCTCCCTTTTAGTCTACAGGTTATCCCAATTATTCCTTAGTTGTCTCAACTTCAACATTCAATTTATCTGCTGATTGATGATCATCATCATCTTCTGTATCACGCATTTCAATTTCTGTATCGTCGCTAGACATCATTTTAACGTCCATACCTAAACTTTGAAGCTCTTTAATCAATACTTTAAATGATTCTGGAACTCCTGGTTCTGGAACATTTTCGCCTTTAACAATTGCTTCATACGTCTTAACACGTCCAACAACGTCATCAGACTTCACAGTTAAGATTTCTTGAAGAGTATAAGCAGCACCGTAAGCTTCAAGTGCCCAAACCTCCATCTCACCGAAACGCTGTCCACCGAACTGAGCTTTACCTCCAAGAGGTTGCTGCGTTACAAGTGAGTATGGTCCAGTAGAACGAGCATGAAGTTTATCGTCAACCATGTGCGCAAGTTTAATCATATACATGACACCAACAGATACACGGTTATCGAATGGTTCACCAGTACGTCCGTCATACAGGATTGTTTTCGCGTCATTTGCCATACCAGCTTCTTCAATCGTGCCCCAAACATCTTCCTCACGAGCACCATCGAATACTGGTGTTGCAATGTGAATACCAAGGTATCTTGCTGCCATACCAAGATGAAGCTCTAATACCTGACCGATATTCATACGAGATGGTACCCCTAATGGGTTTAACATGATATCGATTGGCGTACCGTCTGGTAAGTAAGGCATATCTTCTTCTGGTAAAATACGAGAGATAACACCTTTGTTACCGTGACGTCCGGCCATCTTGTCACCTTCAGAAATTTTACGTTTTTGAACGATATATGCACGTACAAGTTGATTCACGCCTGGTGGCAATTCATCGCCATCTTCACGGTTGAATACTTTTACGTCTAAGATAATACCGCCACCACCGTGTGGTACACGTAGTGATGTATCACGTACTTCACGTGCTTTTTCTCCAAAGATAGCGTGTAATAGACGTTCTTCAGCTGTTAATTCTGTTACACCTTTAGGTGTTACTTTACCAACAAGTAAGTCTCCATCTTTTACTTCAGCACCAACGCGAATGATACCGCGCTCGTCAAGGTTGCGCAATGCATCTTCCCCAACGTTTGGAATGTCACGTGTAATTTCTTCTGGTCCAAGCTTCGTATCACGAGCTTCTGACTCATATTCTTCAATATGAATAGAAGTGTACACATCATCTTTTACAAGGCGCTCACTCATAATGATCGCATCCTCGTAGTTATAACCGTCCCAAGTCATGAAGCCAACAAGCACGTTACGTCCAAGTGCTAGTTCACCCAATTCCATAGAAGGACCATCCGCAAGGATTTCACCTTTTACAACTTCATTTCCAACACTTACGATTGGACGTTGGTTGTAGCAAGTTCCTTGGTTAGAACGAATGAATTTTTGCATTTTGTAGCGATCTAAGTCGCCTTTTACTGTTTGACCGTCAACTTCTACATAACGACGTACCCAAACTTCACGTGCTTCTACGCGTTCAACAACACCAGGATGTTTACAGATTACTGCAGCACCTGAGTCTTTTGCTGATACGTACTCCATACCTGTACCTACAATCGGAGATTCCGGATTCATTAACGGAACCGCCTGACGTTGCATGTTCGCTCCCATAAGTGCGCGGTTAGAGTCATCGTTTTCTAAGAACGGAATACAAGCTGTCGCTGCCGACACTACTTGTTTTGGAGATACATCCATGTAATCGATGCGTTCTTTATTTGTGACAATGTTTTCACCACGGAAACGAGCTACGATATCTTCACTTAGGAATTCACCTTCATCAGATAATTTCATATTCGCTTGGGCTACAACATAGTTATCTTCTTCATCTGCCGTTAAGTAATCAACCTGCCCTGTTACTAAACCAGTTTCTGGGTCAACACGACGGTATGGCGTTTCAATGAAACCAAACTCATTTACTTTCGCGAACGAAGATAACGAGTTAATCAAACCGATGTTTGGTCCCTCTGGTGTTTCAATCGGACACATACGGCCATAGTGAGAGTAGTGAACGTCACGCACTTCAAAGCCTGCGCGCTCACGCGTTAAACCACCAGGTCCTAATGCAGATAGTCTTCGTTTGTGAGTTAACTCTGCTAATGGGTTTGTTTGATCCATGAACTGAGATAACTGAGAACTTCCGAAGAACTCTTTAATAGATGCAATAACAGGACGAATGTTAATTAACGCCTGTGGTGTAATTGCATTTGTATCTTGAATCGACATTCTCTCACGAACAACGCGTTCCATACGAGAAAGACCGATACGGAATTGATTTTGTAATAATTCTCCAACAGAACGCAGACGACGGTTTCCTAAGTGGTCGATATCATCTGTATCCCCTACTTTGTATAGTAGGTTGAAGAAGTAACTGATAGAAGCAAGGATATCACCTGGTGTGATGTGTTTGATATCACGAGTAATATTCGCATTACCAATTACATTAATTACGCGTTCGCCTTCTGACTCAGGAGCATAAATCTTAATAGATTGCAGCTCAACATCGCCTTCTACCACTCCACCCATTGGTTTCGCTGTTTTGAATCCAATGTTTTTCTCTAAGTAAGGTAAAATGCGATCAAGTGTACGACGATCTAAGATTGTTCCTTCTGCCGCTAAAATTTCACCAGTTTCTGGATCCACTAATGTTTCAGCTAAACGTTGATTAAACAATCTGTTTTTAATGTGTAACTTTTTGTTGATCTTATAGCGACCTACATTTGCTAAATCGTAGCGCTTTGGATCGAAGAAACGAGACACAAGTAAGCTCTTTGCATTTTCTACTGTTGGTGGTTCACCAGGGCGTAGACGCTCATAAATTTCAAGCAATGCTTTTTCTGTGCTATCTGTGTTGTCTTTTTCTAATGTGTTACTTAAGTATTCGTTATCACCTAAAAGCTCGGTGATTTCTTGATCAGAGCCAAACCCTAATGCGCGTAACAAAACAGTTACAGGAAGTTTACGCGTACGGTCAATACGCACATATACAACATCCTTAGCATCTGTCTCATACTCTAACCAAGCTCCGCGGTTTGGAATTACAGTAGCAGTAAAACCACGTTTTCCGTTTTTATCCACTTTGCCACTATAGTATACGCTTGGAGAGCGAACTAACTGGGAAACGATAACACGTTCTGCACCGTTAATTACGAATGTTCCAGTCTCTGTCATGAGTGGGAAATCTCCCATGAACACATCTTGTTCTTTTACTTCACCAGTTTCCTTGTTGATTAGACGCACTTTTACACGAAGTGGTGCTGCATACGTCACATCACGCTCTTTGCATTCGTCTACAGAGTATTTAGGTTCACCTAAGCTGTAGTCGATAAATTCAAGCGATAGATTTCCCGTAAAGTCTTCAATCGGAGAAATGTCTTGGAACATTTCTCGCAAACCCTCATCAAGAAACCACTGATAAGAAGAGGTTTGAATTTCGATAAGATTTGGTAACTCTAATACTTCACTAATACGGGCATAACTTCTTCGTTGGCGGTGGCGTCCGTATTGAACTAGTTGACCTGTCAACTGCTTCACCCCTCAAATCATGAGTATTATAAATGCACAAAAAAATTTGTGCAAAATCACAAATAAATACAACTACTGCTATTAGCGTAGTCTATTTCTCTTAAAGATAAATACGTTGAGTCTTTCTACCTGCTCAAAAAAGAAAAATGGCTTCTATAAGAAAACCATCATTCTGTTTCATAATCTGCTGATTTTACTATCTTTTCCAAGAGAAACAAAAATATACATCTTTCTCAACGCAGAAAATCATATATTGGCATTGTATAATGTTAACATAGCCAAAAATAACCGTCAACGTTTTTTTGATTTTATGATATAATATCCTTTTTTCTTTTCTACAACTTCAACTTCAGAAAACACTTCTTCTAGTTTCTTCAGTGCAGATGGTGCACCTTGCTTCTTTTGAATAACAATCCAAAGTTCTCCACCTGGTACTAAATACTCCACAGCTTTTTCTAAAATCTCGTGCACGATATCTTTCCCTGCACGAATTGGAGGATTAGATAGAATAGCAGCGTACTTGCCATCTACATTTTCATAGACGCTACTTTGAAAAATACGTATATTCTCGATTCTGTTATTAGCGGCGTTCTCTTTCGCAAGCCCAAGCGCTCTTTCATTCACATCCACCATGTGAACGTTACAGCCTTGAAACTCTTTCGCTAACGACAAACCAATAGGACCGTATCCGCAACCTACGTCTAATATATCACCTTTAATATCCGGCATTTGAAACGCTTCAATTAAAAGACGAGAACCAAAGTCCACCTCGTTTTTCGAAAACACCCCATGGTCAGATAAAAAAGTAAATCGAGATCCACGAAGGGTAAATTCCCATCGTTTACGATCACTTTTACTAGAAGGGTCGTTAGAAAAATAATGGTCTGCCATATGGCCACCTCTTTTCTTTACAGTTAAAAAAAAAGCTCGCATGAGAGCGAGCTTTTTTTAAAGCAACAAAAGTTAATTACTTAACTTCTACAGCAGCGCCAACTTCTTCAAGTTTAGCTTTGATTTCTTCTGCTTCTTCTTTAGCAACAGCTTCTTTGATTACTTTTGGAGTGTTGTCAACTAATTCTTTAGCTTCTTTTAAGCCAAGACCAGTGATTTCACGAACAACTTTGATAACTTTGATTTTTTGTGCACCAGCGCTAGTTAGTTCCACATCAAATTCAGTTTTCTCAGCAGCAGCTTCTCCAGCGCCACCAGCAACAGCTACAGGAGCAGCAGCAGTTACGCCGAATTCTTCCTCGATAGCTTTTACTAAGTCGTTAAGTTCTAATACAGTCATAGATTTAACTGCTTCAATGATTTGTTCTTTAGTCATTGTAAATATCCTCCCTTAAATAGGTTTTTATTGTTTTATCGATAATACGTAATTATCTTTTAAAAAATTAAGCGCCTTGCTCTTCCTTTTGTTCTGCAACTGCTTTAGTAGCAAGTGCAAGGTTACGGATTGGAGCTTGAAGAACGCTAAGAAGCATAGAAAGTAAGCCTTCACGTGATGGAAGAGTAGCGATTGCTTTAACCTCATCAAGTGTTACAAGTTTACCTTCGATTACGCCCGCTTTAATTTCTAAAGCTTCATGATCTTTAGCGAAGTCGTTTAATACTTTCGCAGGAGCAACTACATCCTCGTTACTGAACGCGATTGCGTTTGGTCCTGTTAAGAATTCATTTAACTCAGCCATTTCAGCAGATTCTGCAGCACGACGAGTTAGAGAGTTTTTGTAAACTTTGAACTCAACGCCAGCTTCACGTAAGTTTTTACGTAATTCTGTTGCTTCAGAAACTGTTAAACCACGGTAGTCAACAACGATTGTAGATTTACTAGCGCGAAGTTTATCCGCGATTTCAGTTACAACTTGTTGTTTAGTTTCGATTACTTTGCTCATGTTATTACACCTCCTGTAGATTATATAGAAGATGTACCGAAAGTGCACTAAAAACCTCCATGCCCAACTTGTAGACATGGAGGCATATAGTCACAGAAAAAAATTCCGTTTCGTATATTAACACCTAGGTAGGAAATTAAGTCTATTGACACCTACTGTCTACGGTACACTATTTAAATTCACAACATAAATGATTATATTAAATCTTCTTTATGAAGTCAACTTCCAATTTTTACGCTAATGTAGAAACGTCTACGCGTACGCCAGGTCCCATTGTAGAAGCAACTGTTACGTTCTTCATGTAAGTACCTTTTGCAGCAGCTGGCTTAACTTTTTGTAAAGTGTCAGCAATTGTTCTGAAGTTTTCTACTAATTTAGCATCTTCGAAAGATACTTTACCGATTGGAACGTGGATGTTACCAGCTTTATCAACGCGGTATTCAACTTTACCAGCTTTGATTTCGTTAACAGCTTTAGTTACATCGAAAGTAACTGTTCCAGTTTTAGGGTTTGGCATTAAACCTTTAGGTCCTAATACGCGACCAAGTTTACCAACTTCACCCATCATGTCAGGAGTTGCTACTACTACATCGAAATCGAACCAACCTTGTTGGATTTTACCGATGTAATCAGTATCGCCTACGAAGTCAGCTCCAGCAGCTTCAGCTTCTTTAGCTTTTTCGCCTTTAGCGAATACTAATACACGTTGTACTTTACCAGTACCGTGTGGAAGAACAACTGCGCCACGGATTTGTTGGTCAGCTTTCTTAGGGTCAACACCTAAACGGAATGCAGCTTCTACAGTTGCATCAAATTTAGCTGTGTTTGTTTTCTTTACTAATTCTACTGCTTCTGTTGCAGAGTAAGCAGCTGCACGATCAACAAGCTTCGCAGCTTCTACGTACTTTTTACCTCTTTTAGCCATTTTTATTTCCTCCTCGAATGTGGTTTTAGCGGAATAACCTCCCACGTTTACGCTTATTTTCAGGTATAACCTGAGGATGCGCGCCATCCATTTATTTAAAAACGATAATCATTTACGATAATAAAGGTTGCGAATTGGAATTCCAGACCCGCAACCTTTTTTTAAAAACAAATCGAATTAGTCTTCGATAACGATGCCCATACTGCGTGCAGTACCTTCAACCATACGCATTGCAGCTTCTACGCTAGCAGCGTTTAGGTCAGGCATTTTAGTTTCAGCGATTTCGCGTACTTTATCACGCTTAACAGTTGCCACTTTATTACGGTTTGGTTCACCAGAACCAGACTCAATACCAGCTACTTTCTTAAGAAGAACAGCAGCAGGAGGAGTTTTAGTAATGAAAGTGAATGAACGGTCCTCAAATACCGTAATTTCAACAGGGATGATAAGACCAGCTTGATCTGCTGTACGAGCGTTGAACTCTTTACAGAAGCCCATGATGTTAACACCTGCTTGTCCTAATGCTGGACCAACTGGTGGAGCTGGGTTAGCTTTACCTGCAGGAATTTGAAGCTTTACCATTTTAATTACCTTTTTAGCCACGAGACACACCTCCTTAAGTCCGTGATGTGGTCAATTGGACAGTGATTTGCCCTCCCACGTCATATTTTATCGTAGTGATAAAATCTTTCAAAAAACGTCTCCGATAACGAAGACGTACTGACTTAAAAGATATTATCACTTTTTACAATTCATTTCAAGTTTCATTTTATAATTTTTCAATTTGATGGAAGTCAAGTTCAACTGGAGTCTCGCGACCAAACATGTCCACAAGCACACTAACCTTTTTCTTCTCCACATCAATTTCTTCAATAGCACCTGTATAATCTGCGAATGGTCCCTCATTTACACGTACTGTCTCATGAAGTTCAAAGTCGAAATCAACCACTTCGTTGTCCATTCCCATATGCTTCATAATGGTAACAACTTCCTCTTCTAATAGAGGTGATGGTTTAGAACCCGAACCAGAAGAACCAACGAACCCAGTTACACCCGGCGTGTTACGTACAACATACCAAGAGTCATCAGTCATGATTAGTTCTACTAATACGTAACCTGGGAACACTTTTCTTTTCATTAATTTTTCTTTACCGTTTTTCATTTCTACTTCTACTTCTTCCGGGACAACAACACGGAAAATTTTATCTTGCATACCCATTGATTCTACACGTTTCTCTAGGTTTGCTTTTACTTTATTTTCATATCCAGAATAAGTATGGACAACATACCAACTTTTTTCCATTCATTTAGGACGAGCGTCCTTCCCTCCCTGACGTACATTTTTTTGCGCAAATGAAAAAACCCGTTCACCGGGCTTTTACACAGTTCTTATAAATAACATTATATCATGGATAAGTGCTTCTTATTCAAGAATTAACCAAGAATTAACCGAATTAAAGAAGAAATGCCCATATCAACTACTGCGAAGAAAATCGCAAAGAAGACAACTGTAGCAATAACTGTCGCTGTTGAGCGGAGTAATTCATCTTTTTTAGGCCAACTTACTTTTTTCATTTCGCGACCTACATCGCCGAAAAAGTTCGTTAAACGCATCTACGGGACCTCCAATTTAGTATTTCAATTATTTATTTTGTTTCCTTGTGAACTGTATGCTTATTGCATGTTTTACAAAACTTCTTTATCTCAAGTCGCTCTACTGAGCTCGTATCTTTCATCGTAGAGTAGTTTCGATTTTTACACTCTTCACATGAGAGTACAACTTTTTTCCTCATTAGTTACACCAACCTTGTAACATTATGTCCCTAAAAATGTATCATACAACAAAAGACAATGTCAATGTCATGACTCTTACTCTCTTTACAAAAAGAAAACAGGTGAATTACTTTACACCTGCCATACTTGCTATGAATTTAAGGTTGTACTCTCTCGCATCTCCATATATCTTTCCAATTTCCTTTTCACACGTTGTAAGGCGTTATCAATAGATTTCACATGCCTGTTTAACTGTTCTGAAATCTCTTGATAGGAACGACCATCCAAGTATAGAGATAGCACCTTTCTTTCTAAATCGCTTAATAATTCAGATATTTTTGATTCTATATCTGTATATTCTTCCTGACTTATAATCATTTCCTCTGGATCAGTTACTTTCGCTTCCGAAATAACGTCTAATAGTGTTCGATCAGATTCCTCATCATAAATCGGTTTATCTAAAGATACATATGAATTTAATGGAATATGTTTTTGCCTGGTTGCTGTTTTAATAGCGGTAATAATTTGTCGAGTGATACACAGTTCAGCAAATGCTTTGAATGAAGACAGCTTGTCCTCTTTATAATCACGAATTGCTTTAAACAATCCAATCATACCTTCTTGAACAATATCTTCTCGATCGGCACCCACCAAAAAATAAGATCTTGATTTCGCGCGAACAAAGTTCTTATATTTGTGAATCAAATATTCTAGAGCATCAGTATTACCTTTTCGAACTAACTCAACGATTGCCTCATCCTCTAAATCACGAAATGTAACGTCGCCTACACTTACGAAGCCTGCTTCCACCTTGATCCCTCCGACCGCTATTTATTTAGCAATATTATACAGTAAAAAGATAAAGAGCGTCAATGCTTCAACGCTCTCCTCTTCTTAATTTTTCTAATTTTTCTGTAATATCTTTACTAAATATCTTCCGCATGGCGGGTTGCTTGTCTTTCGCGTCTTTTGTACGTCTTCTTACTTGTTGCTCCATCGCTTGTACTTCCAACTCTAGTTCACGTGCAGACTTCCGAAGAGCACCTTGTGCAAATATAACCCACTGCTCCGTATAATCAGAAGTCGCAACATATATTTGTGTATTTATATTTCTAAGTTCAATCGCAAGTTGCTCTATCTTTTCATCCGCAGTTTGATTCTTTCTCGTGAATATTACTTCCACACGCGATTGTTTCATCTTTTTTTCAATACCATGAACTGTATAGGCATCAAAAACTATCATTACCTTTGTGCCTGTATAACCTTGATAATCCGCCATCTTATCAATGAGTGCATCTCTTGATGATTGCAAATCTACATCCCGCAGTTTCTTCAAATCTCCCCAAGCTCCGATAATGTTGTAGCCATCAACGATTAAAATATCGTTCATTTTTTATTTACCAACTTCGTGACGTTTACGATATACCTCATACATTAACAGACTTGCGGCTACTGAAGCATTTAAGGATGTAACTTTTCCAACCATTGGTAAAGTGATCAGGAAATCACACTTTTCACCAATAATACGACTCATACCTTTTCCTTCACTTCCAATTACTAATCCGATTGGCATATTCCCATCTAAATTACGATAATCCGTTTTCCCTTTGGCATCTGTACCAGCAATCCAAAGTCCACGTTCTTTTAATTCATCAATTGTACGAGATAAATTTGTCACACGCGCAACAGGAATGTACTCAATTGCCCCAGTCGACGCTTTCGCAACTGATGCAGTAAGTCCTACAGCTCTTCTTTTTGGAATAATAATCCCATGAGCTCCTGTTGCATCAGCCGTACGCATAATAGAACCTAGGTTATGTGGATCTTCAATTTCATCTAAGATTAAGAAGAATGGATCTTCATTACGCTTTTCTGCTACCTTAAATAAATCTTCTAACTCAGCATATTGATATGCAGCTACTTGGGCAATTACACCTTGATGATTACCCTCGACTAATTGATCTAACTTCTTCTTTGGTGCATGTTGTAAAATAATCTTATTCTCTTTCGCTAATGCCAGTACAATTTGTACCTGGCCTTTGGCAGCACCTTCTGCGATCCAAATTTTATTAATATCTCTCCCTGATCGTAACGCCTCAATTACAGGGTTACGTCCGATAATATATTCACTACTCATGATGATGTGCCCCCTTCCTTTTCTTCTAAAACAGCAATTGCTTTATATACAATTTCATCTAATCTTTCACGATTATTTAACAAGTGATGATAACCAATTAGGGCTTCAAAGGCTGTACTATGTCGATATGTTTGTACATCCGTATTCTTTGGAACAGTGCCGGAATTTGCATTACGCCCTCTTCTTAGTACTGCCTCTTCTTCCTCTGTCAAAAATGCGGTCTCTAATAAATGATAAACAACTTTCGCCTGTGCTTTTGCCGAAACAAAGCTCGTCCCTAATCGATGTAATTGATTAGGGCGGACTTTTCCTTTTTGAAGGAGGTGATAGCGGATATATTGTTCATATACCGCATCACCCATATATGCTAACGCTAAGCTGTTTAATTGCTTTGCATCAATCATTCTTATCCTCTTTTCCATCTTGTACCTTGAGCGGTATCTTCTAAAATAATATTACGTTCTTTTAAATCATCGCGAATTTGATCTGATAATGCAAAATCACGATTTTTACGAGCTTCAATACGCTTTTGGATAAGTGCCTCGATTTCTTCATCAAGCAATTCTTCTTTTGCTAATTCTAATCCTAAAATATCAAATAATGTTTCAAGTTGTTTTACATATGCCTCAATCACAACTTTAGAAGTATGTTCTTCCAGTAAATATTGATTCGCGTGATTTGCTACATTATATAATTCAGTAATCGCATTAGCCGTGTTGAAATCATCATCCATCGCTTCTTCGAATGCAGCCTGGAACTTTTCCATTTCAGCTAACCATTTCTCATTATGCTCTGTTAAATCTGTGCTACTTTCCATACGATGCTTCAAGTTACCGTAAGCTGTTTTAATTCTTTCTAGCCCGTTATTTGTGCTTTGTAATAACTCTTCACTAAAGTTAATTGGATGACGGTAATGCACTGACAACATAAAGAACCTAATTAACTGTGGGTCATATTGCTTAATAATATCGTGAACTAAAATGAAGTTTCCAAGCGACTTAGACATCTTCTCATTATTAATATTAATATATCCATTATGCATCCAGTAACGTGCAAATGTTTTTCCCGTTAATGCCTCTGACTGCGCAATTTCATTTTCATGATGAGGAAATGCTAAATCTTGACCACCAGCATGAATATCAATTGTATCTCCTAAGTATTTACGTGCCATCGCCGAGCATTCAATATGCCATCCTGGACGTCCTTTCCCCCAAGGGCTTTCCCAGAAGATTTCTCCTTCTTTCGCAGCTTTCCATAAAGCAAAATCAAGAGGATCTTGTTTCTTTTCTCCTACTTCAATACGCGCACCGTGACGTAAGTCTGCAATTGGTTGATGCGATAATTTACCGTACCCTTCGAATTCCTTCGTTCTAAAGTACACATCACCTTCTGATTCATATGCATATCCTTTATTCACAAGTTCTTGAATAAATTCAATAATGATATCCATATTTTCCGTTACACGTGGATGAACCGTTGCATGTTTGCAACCTAGCGCTGTTACATCTTCAAAGTAAGCTTCTACAAAGCGATCTGCAATTGTTGGCACATCTTCGCCTAATTCATTTGCCGCTTTAATTAATTTATCATCTACGTCAGTAAAGTTAGATACATACTGCACATCATACCCTTTATATTCTAAATAACGACGTACTGTATCAAATACCATAGGTGGTCTTGCATTCCCAATGTGAATGTAGTTATATACTGTTGGTCCGCAGACATACATCTTTACCTTATTTTCTTCTAATGGAATAAACTCTTCCTTTTGACGTGTTAACGTATTATAAATGTGAATAGTCATTTTTATCCTTCCTTTCTACCTTTACTTCAAGTTGTTTTTTCAATTTATCAAGCTCTGCTTCCATAATTTTTAATTTATCAAAAATCGGGTCTGGAAGATCAGAATGATTTAATTCTTGACCAATCTTCACTCCATTTTGAATAACGACTCGGCCAGGTATACCTACAACTGTAGAATGTGCAGGAACTTCTTTTAATACGACAGATCCTGCTCCAATTTTAGAATTCTCTCCAACTGTAATAGAACCTAGTACTTTAGCACCTGTTGCAATTAACACATTATCTTGAATCGTAGGGTGCCTCTTTCCCTTTTCTTTACCTGTACCACCTAATGTAACACCTTGATAAATTGTTACATTATCACCAATTTCACACGTTTCTCCAATTACAACCCCCATTCCATGGTCGATGAAAAAACGACGACCAATAGTTGCCCCTGGATGAATCTCGATGCCAGTAAAGAAACGACTAACTTGCGAGATCCAACGTGCAATGAAGAAGAAATGCTTTTTATAAAAAGCATTTGCAATTCGATGAGCCCAAACTGCATGTAATCCAGAGTAAGTCAAAATAACTTCGAAATAACTTCGTGCCGCTGGATCCTGTTCAAAAACGACTTCAATATCTTCTCGAAGCCTCTTAAACATTGATGTTCCCTCCCCTTTATGGGCTGCTTTTTCGAGCGAACTAACTTCCTTTAACTCCCCACTTACCCCCTAAATCTCTATACGAGGAGATAAATTTTATACTCATACCCATTTATATGGTATAAAAAAAGACGCCTCTGTCATATTGACAGAGACGCCTTATAAGCGCGGTTCCACTCTGTTTAGGCTAAAGAAAGCCTCAAACTCTTCCATGATAACGGTTTACACCGCTTCTGTTTACTTTGGCGAAATACTTCGCTGTTCAACAGAAGACTCGAAGGGGCATTTCAAAAATCCGCTTATAAACCACTCCCAGCCTAAAGGTGGTTCTCTCTGTAAAAAGCCTAATTTTCTACTTCTCCTTCTCGTCGCTTTTCCTTATTAGGTTTTAAGTATACTTATTATATTTCTAAACCTAGAAAATGTTAACCAATTACTTTTTGAATACGATTTAAAACTTTTTCTTTTCCAAGAAGAGCAATCGCATTAGGCAGTTCTGGACCATGTGTTTGTCCAGTAGTCGCAACACGGATTGGCATAAATAAGTTTTTACCTTTATGTCCTGTTTCCTTTTGAACCGCTTTAATAGCCGCCTTAACTGCTGCTGGTTCCATCGCTTCTAGAGCTTCTATTTGACCCGCAAATGCACGAAGTACTTCTGGTACTTGCTCACCATTTAATACTTCTTGTCCTTCTTCTTCATAATCAACATGATCTTTAAAGAACATTTCAGAAAGCTCTACAATTTCAGCTCCAAAGCTCATTTGGTCATGATATAAAGCAATTACATCACGAACCCAAGCTTGTTCCTGCTCACTTAAGTTTTCACCTACGCGATCCGCTTTCACTAAATGCGGTAAGCTTAGTTCAACAACCGTATCTAAATCTTGTTTTTTCATATATTGGTTGTTCATCCATTTTAATTTTTGAGAATCAAATAATGCAGGTGATTTTGATAAACGTGCTGCATCAAACATTTTGATAAACTCATCTTGAGAGAAGATTTCTTCTTCTCCTACTGGCGACCAACCTAGTAATGCAATAAAGTTAAAGATTGCTTCTGGAAGATATCCAAGCTCTTTATATTGCTCAATAAATTGAATAATAGATTCATCACGCTTACTTAACTTTTTACGGCTTTCATTTACAATTAAAGTCATATGACCAAATTGCGGGATATCCCAACCGAAAGCTTCATAAATCATCATTTGTTTTGGCGTATTTGAAATATGGTCATCACCACGAAGTACATGTGTAATCTCCATTAAGTGATCATCTACTGCTACTGCAAAGTTATAAGTTGGAATCCCATCTTTTTTCACGATAACGAAATCACCGAAATCATTTGAATGGAATGCAACATCATCTTTTACAATATCTTTAAATGTGTAATCACGGTCAGCCGGTACACGGAAACGAATACTTGGAATACGTCCCTCAGCTTCAAATTCTTTCACTTGCGCTTCAGTTAAATCACGGTGGTTACCTGCGTAACGAGGTGTTTCACCACGAGCGATTTGCCCTTCACGTTCTGCTTCTAGCTCTTCTTCTGTCATATAACATTTGTAAGCTAAACCACGCTCTAATAAATCTTCATATAATTTTTTATAAATGTCTAAACGCTCTGTTTGACGGTATGGTCCAAATTCACCACCAACATCAACACCTTCATCCCAGTCCATACCGAGCCATTTCAAGTATTTTAATTGGCTTTCTTCTCCACCAGCAACATTACGTTTTACATCAGTATCTTCAATACGAATAATAAACTTACCATCTTGATGACGAGCAAATAAATAATTAAATAATGCCGTACGCGCATTTCCGATATGTAAGTGTCCTGTTGGACTTGGCGCATAGCGCACTCTCACTTGCTTTTCCATAATTGGTACACCTTCCATTCTTAATGTCAACACATTCTATAATTGTACACCAAAAAAATGTGATTATCCATCTTACGAATTAAAAACCATTATTTTTTCTGTAATAAAACAACTGCTTGAGAAGCAATTCCTTCTTCCCTACCTGTAAATCCTAACTTTTCTGTTGTTGTTGCCTTTACATTGATATTATCAATAGACGTTTCTAATAGTTCACTAATGCGTTTACGCATACTTTCAATATGTGGTGCCATTTTTGGTCTTTGAGCAATAATCGTACAATCTAGATTCCCTAATTCATAACCTTGTTCACTTACAAATTCCCAAACCTTTTGCAACAATACAGCTGAATCAGCATCCTTAAACGCTGGGTCTGTATCAGGAAAATGCTTTCCAATATCGCCTGCTGCAATCGCACCTAAACATGCGTCCGCAATCGTATGTAATAATACATCCGCATCCGAATGACCAATTAATCCTTTTTCGTAAGGAATTGTAATTCCACCAATAATTAACGGTCTTCCTTCCGCAAATTCATGTACATCAAAACCTTGTCCAATTCGAAACATTTCTACATCCTCCTCAAGCTAAACTACTGAGCTTTATGACTCTATATTATATCGCTATCCTTATAAAGAAAAGCCCGGCTTTTGCCGAGCTTTTCTTTGTTATCATACCATCACGGCTATTTCTTCTGAGCATGAAGGAAACTTTCAGCAATTAGTAAATCCTCTGGAGTCGTCACTTTAATATTATAGTAACTCCCCTCTACTACACCTACCGGCTTCCCAATACGCTCTACAAGACTTGCATCATCTGTACCAAGATAACAACTCTGTTTTGCGCTTCTATGAGCTTCTAGCAAAAGGGGAACAGAAAATCCTTGTGGTGTTTGTACAGCTTTAAGTTGAGATCTTTCTACCGTTTCGACAACAACACCCTGCTCTACCTTCTTAACGGTATCTTTCACTGACACCGCACAAATGGAAGCTCCATATTTTTCTGTTGCAGTTAATACATCTTGGATCACTTTGTTCGTTACGAACGGGCGCGCACCGTCATGCACAAGAACATACTCAACACCACTTGTATGCTGAATCGCGTTATATACACTATCTTGTCTTTCTGCTCCACCCTGAATAAATTGTACTGGCTTTTCAATCGGATACTTCTGCATTAGCTCTTCAAAATACGAGCGTTCTTCTTCATTAATTGCCATAACAATACTTTTACACGCCTTATCTTTTTCAAAAGCACGTAATGTATGCACAATAATTGGCACTTCATTTATAAGTAAGAACAACTTGTTTTTGCCGGCACCCATCCGCTTTCCTTGACCAGCTGCTGGAATAATTAATGTATACATAATTAATAATCCTCTACTTATAATGCTTTTTCTAATAATTTACGTTTAGCGAAAATCATACGCCCAGCCGATGTTTGTAACACACTAGTAACAAGTACATCTAGCTGTGAACCTACAAATTCTCTACCATCTTCTACTACAATCATCGTGCCATCATCTAAATATGCAACACCTTGATTTTGTTCTTTTCCATCTTTTACAACATAAACACTTAGTTCTTCACCTGGGAGTACAACAGGTTTAATCGCATTAGCTAAATCGTTAATGTTTAACACCGTTACCCCTTGTAATTCAGAGACTTTATTTAAGTTAAAATCATTCGTTACTACCGTTCCACCAGTGATTTTCGCCAACTTTACAAGCTTGCTATCCACTTCTTGAATATCATCGAAATCGCCTTCATAAATTTCTACCGGAATCGGCATCTCTTTTTGAATACGATTTAAAATGTCTAACCCTCTACGGCCACGATTACGCTTTAAAGCATCAGAAGAATCGGCAATGTGCTGAAGTTCTTCTAACACGAATTGTGGAATCACAATTGTTCCTTCTAAAAACTTTGTTTGGCAAATATCAGCAATACGTCCATCGATAATTACACTCGTATCGAGAATTTTCCAATGAGCTGTAGATTCTTCTACCTCAGTTTCAGTTTCTTCATGCTCACTATTATTATTTTTCTTCTTCCCACGTTGTGGTAATGTAAATAATCCTAGCAATTCATTCCTTTTTTTAAACCCTACTTGGAATCCTAAATATCCAAGTAAAAGAGTAAAGAACACTTGCAACACTGTACTAATAACTGGAATTGTAAATTCACGAATTGGTATTAAAATTAAATATGCAACAATAAGACCAGAGATTAATCCTAATGTACCAAATAAAACATCCGCTACAGGCGCCTTTACAAGAGCCTCTTCAATATGCTTAATAAGTTGAACGATATAATCTACAAGCCAAAATGTTGTTAAAAATAAAATAATTGCACCAATAATTGCTCGAACATACGATCCTTCCAATAAAGGAACAGCACCGATGTCTAATACGTTAATAACTTTTGGGATTAAGTAAATCCCTAACGCTCCCCCAATTACTAGAAAGAAGAGCTGTACGATCCGTTTTAACATCCAACCACCTCCTACTCATTATTAACCATTGTTTCGCTAATCAAAACGCCGAATGCAAAAGCGGACGTGTTTTTTTATAAATAGTTTTATTTACCAATATACCATATCATATACCAAAAATGCTCTAGTGTCGTTATATTATGGAATCAATGTAATATTCTTAATTGTGTCTACTCATATAGAGATGCTCTTGAATTCTTTTTAGGCCTTCTCGTATTTTCTTCGCCCTGACTTCTCCAATTCCTTCCACATCATCCAATTCATTAATAGTTGCACGACAAACACCTTGCAGCGTTTTAAATCGGTTAATTAAATTTTCAATGATAAGTGGCGGAACACGCGAAATTTTACTTGTGATTCGGTATCCTCTCGGTGTTACACTTTCTTCTAAACTCGTTTGTCCTGGGTAGCCAAGCAATTTAACTAAATCGCTATCCTCTAGAAGTTGTGTATTCGCAAGATCTTGTAACTTTTTCAAAATTTGATGATGATCTTGTGTTTTTTCTTGATAATAATCTTTAATTAATAACGCTGCCTCTGCCTCTAAATCGGCTAGTAATTCTGTAAGTTGTAAACGAATTAACCTGCCCTCTGTTCCTAGCTCATGAATATAGCTCAATATTTCATTTTTAATACGCAACACCATTTCAACACTATGTAAAACATGAACCACTTCGGACATTGTAACAACCTCTTCAAATTCTAGAATGCCCAAATTCGTAATCCCATCATTCCATACAGCCTTATATTTTTCTAACGTTTGAATAGCTTGATTTGCCTTCGTTAAAATAACACCTATATCCTTTAGTGTATAACGTAAATTCCCTTGATATAGCGTAATTACGTTACGTCTTTGTGAAATAGCCACAACAAGGCTACCCGTCTGTTTTGCTACACGCTCTGCCGTTCGGTGACGCATACCTGTTTCAATAGAATCAATAGATGACTCTGGAACTAGTTGTGCATTCGCAATTAAAATTTTGCTTCCAGTTTCATTTAAAATAAGTGCTCCATCCATTTTTGCTAATTCGTATAAACTAGCAGGAGAGAATGCACAATTAATATGAAAACCTCCATCAACAATGCTTTTAATCTGCTCATTATATCCAAGAACAATTAATCCCCCCGTTTGTGCACGAAGTACATTATCTATCCCTTCGCGCAGTGGTGTTCCTGGGGCCACGAGCTGTAAAATATTAATCATACTTTTGACACGTTGCTTATTTTCTTCCATAGCCTAGCCTCCTAATGTCAAACGAAGCGCTTCTCCTAAATTAGATACACCTACTACCTCAATCCCATCCGGAATTGTCCACCCTCCCAAATTTTTTCTAGGAATAATAGCTCGTTGGAATCCTAATTTAGCTGCTTCTTGTACACGTTGTTCAATTCTTGATACTCTTCTTATTTCTCCAGTTAATCCTACTTCTCCTATTACTGCATCAGTTGGTGCCGTAGATTTATCTCTAAAACTTGAAGCTATACTTAAAGCTACAGCTAAATCAATTGCTGGTTCATCTAATTTCAAACCACCTGCTACTTTTAAATACGCATCTTGATTTTGCAATAATAAACCTGTTCTTTTTTCTAACACTGCCATAATAAGGGATACACGGTTATGGTCAATTCCCGTCGCCATTCTTCGAGGATTTCCAAAACTAGTAGGGGAGATTAACGCTTGTATTTCTACTAAAACCGGTCTTGTTCCTTCCATTGAGGCAACCACTGTTGATCCTGCGACCCCAACCGGTCTTTCCTCAAGGAAAATTTCTGAAGGGTTTAAGACCTCCGCAAGACCAAGTTCTTTCATTTCAAAAATACCCATTTCATTTGTAGAACCAAAACGATTCTTCACAGCTCGTAAAATACGATATGTATGATGACGGTCTCCTTCAAAGTAAAGAACTGCATCGACCATATGTTCTAACATACGTGGTCCTGCAATTGCACCTTCTTTTGTCACGTGTCCGACGATAAAAATAGGGATTCCTTTCGTTTTTGCAAGTTTCATTAATTCTGCTGTACATTCACGTACTTGTGCCACACTTCCTGGCGCCGATGTCACCTCTGGTAAATGTATCGTTTGAATGGAATCAATAACAACAAAGGCCGGATTCATCTCTTCAATGTGTGTTGCAATTCGCTGCAAATCCGTCTCTGCTACAACAAATAAATTACTACCCTTTACATCCAAACGATCTGCACGAAGTTTTATCTGCTTTGCTGACTCCTCACCCGATATGTAGAGTACATCATATGAAGAATCTGCTAATTGCGATGAAATCTGTAATAATAACGTGGATTTTCCAATCCCAGGGTCCCCGCCGATAAGTACTAAAGATCCATCTACGATTCCACCACCAAGTACACGGTTAAATTCTTGAAATTTTGTTTCAATACGCGCCTCAGACTTTGTTTCTACCTCTGTAAGACGTCTTGGTTTTGTTACTTCTGTTTGAATTGCATTTGCATAATTAAGGCGTCTGGATGATACAACCGGTTCCATTTCTTCAACAAGTGTATTCCATTGACCACATCCAGGGCATTTACCCATATATTTTGGTGACTGATAACCACACTCTTGACATGTGAATTTTGTTTTCTTTTTAGCCATATCGTTTTATAGTTCACTTCACTTTCATCTATAAACATTTTATCCTTCTCGTACAAGAAAGAGGGCTATCTCGTAGCCCTCTTAGTTTGTCTATACTTATTTTACCTTTTCGGCACTATGAATGACAAATGTTTCCCCTTCTACATCAAAGATAACTTTTTGTCCTTTCTCAATAGCACCTTTTAAAAGTTCTTCCGATAGTCTGTCTTCTACGTGCTTCTGAATTGCTCTACGAAGTGGACGAGCACCATACTCTCGGTCAAATCCTTTATCAGCAATAGCCGAAATCGCTCCTTCTGTTAAATGCAATTCAATTTCTTGCTCTTTTAAGCGATTTACTAACTGATTTACCATAAGTGTTACGATCTCTTGAATATGTTTTTTCTCAAGCATATGGAACACGATAATTTCATCAATACGGTTTAAGAATTCTGGACGAAATGCCTTTTTTAGTTCATCCATTACTTTGCCTTTCATATCTGAATAATCGCGGCTCTCATCTTGTACGTTAAATCCAAGATGTTTATTACGTTTTAACGCCTCTGCACCAACGTTAGATGTCATAATAACAATTGTATTACGGAAATCAACTGTACGCCCTTTAGAATCTGTTAAGCGACCATCTTCTAATACTTGTAGTAAAATGTTAAACACATCAGGATGAGCTTTCTCTACTTCATCTAATAAGACAACTGAATATGGCTTACGGCGAACTTTTTCTGTTAATTGTCCACCTTCTTCATATCCAACATATCCTGGAGGAGATCCAACTAAACGAGAAGTAGAATGCTTCTCCATGTACTCAGACATATCGATTCGAATCATTGCATCCTCATCACCGAACATAGATTCTGCTAATGCTCTTGCTAGCTCCGTTTTACCTACACCTGTTGGTCCTAAGAAAATAAATGAACCAATCGGACGTTTCGGATCTTTCAATCCTGCTCTAGCACGGCGAACAGCTTTCGCTACAGCTACTACCGCTTCATCTTGACCAATAACACGATCGTGAAGGATGGATTCTAAGTTTAATAATTTATCAGTCTCTGTTTGTGCAAGTTTAGAAACCGGGATACGTGTCCACGTAGAAACGACATTTGCAATATCTTCTACTGTCACTTCTGAGTTTTCTTTTCCTTGTTGCTCTTTCCATTGACGCTTCGTATCTTCTAACTTCTCGCGTAAGCGTTGTTCCATATCACGTAAGGAAGCAGCTTTTTCAAACTCTTGACTTTGTACAGCTGCATCTTTTTCTTTTCTAATTTCCTCAAGCTTCACTTCAAGCTCTTTTAGATTTGGTGGTGTTGTATAAGAGCGTAAGCGAACCTTTGAAGCAGCTTCATCAATTAAATCAATTGCTTTATCTGGTAAGAAACGATCTGTAATATAACGATCTGAAAGCTTTACAGCTGCATCAATTGCATCATCTGTAATAGATACGCGGTGATGTGCCTCATAACGATCGCGTAAACCTTTCAAAATTTGAGTTGATTCGTCTAAACTTGGCTCATCAACGTGAATTGGTTGGAAACGTCTCTCTAAAGCTGCGTCTTTTTCAATATATTTGCGATATTCATCTAACGTTGTCGCCCCAATACATTGTAATTCCCCACGAGCTAAAGATGGTTTTAAAATATTTGATGCGTCAATAGCACCTTCTGCTCCACCTGCACCAATTAATGTATGAAGTTCATCAATAAATAGAATGATATTTCCTGCTTGGCGGATTTCATCCATTACTTTCTTCAAACGATCTTCAAATTCACCACGATATTTCGTTCCAGCTACCACTGTACCCATATCTAGTGTCATAACACGCTTATCTCTTAAAGTTTCAGGAACTTCATTATTTACGATTTGTTGTGCTAATCCTTCTGCAATTGCCGTTTTACCTACACCAGGCTCCCCGATTAATACAGGATTGTTTTTTGTTCTACGGCTTAACACTTCAATTACACGTTGAATTTCTTTACCACGGCCAATAACAGGATCCAAACGATTTTCACGTGCAACAACTGTTAAATCACGTGCTAAGCTATCAAGTGTTGGTGTATTTGCATTTGTTGAAGAACCACCTTGGTGACCTGAACTTGCTTCATTACTTCCAAGAAGTTGCAATACTTGTTGTCTTGCCTTGTTTAGGCTAACACCTAAGTTATTTAAGACACGTGCTGCTACTCCTTCACCTTCACGGATTAAACCAAGTAAAATATGTTCTGTTCCAACGTAAGAATGACCTAATTTACGAGCTTCATCCATAGATAACTCAATAACCTTTTTAGCACGCGGTGTATAATGTACAGTTTGAGAAGCTTCTGTTCCGCGTCCAATTAGCGCTTCTACCTCTTTTTGGACTTTCTCTGGACTTAATCCAAGAGCAATTAACGCTTTTGCTGCAATTCCTTCACCTTCGCGTACAAGCCCAAGTAAAATATGTTCTGTTCCAATATTATTATGCCCAATGCGAATCGCTTCCTCTTGAGATAAAGCTAATACTTTTTGTGCTCTTTCTGTAAATCTTCCAAACATCATAGAAATCCCTCCTACTTGCACTTAGTTTTTTTCAATACGTAATCGCTCACGGATTAAGGTTGCTCTTCGATAATCTCTTTCTTCTGGTCCTAAAGGTCCTCCTGCATATTGTTGTAAAATGCCTGGTTGCGTAAGAACCATTAGCTCAGTCAAAATATTTCTCGATATCCCTTTTATATATCCTAGATCAATACCAAGTCGTACATCTGATAAGCAAGTGGCTGCTTCCGCAGATTGAATTAAACGACTATTTGCCAGTATGCCATAAGAGCGAAAAACCTTATCTTCAAGTTCAATACTTGAATTTTGTACAATTAATTCTCTAGCCATTTTTTCCTGCTGTATGATTTGTTGAATGACACTCTTTAAATCCGCAATAATATCTTCCTCGGATTTCCCTAGCGTCATTTGATTTGACACTTGAAATATATTACCTAACGCTTCGCTACCCTCACCGTATATTCCTCTTACTACTAACCCTAATTTTTGAATTACTTGTATAATACGGCTAATTCTTTTCGTTAAGACTAGTCCTGGTAAATGAATCATTACAGAAGCTCTTAATCCTGTACCAACGTTAGTAGGGCAACTCGTAATATATCCAAGTGATTCATCAAAAGCATATTCAACCTTTTCCTCAATCCAATTGTCTATTTGATTAGCACTTTGAAGAGCCTCTGATAATTGCAATCCTGAAAACAAGCACTGAATTCTAATATGGTCTTCTTCATTAAGCATAACACTAATATGTTCACTTTCTGATAATAGGCATGCTCCATATTCTGTTCCTGCAAGGTTGGGACTAATTAAATGTTTTTCAACTAATACTCTCCTTTGAAGAGGGGTTAATTCATTCATTTTTAATAGCTCAAACTCTCCAAAAGGTTCTACCGCTTTATTTATAAATTCCTTTTTAAATAATTCATGAATTTGTTTAGCTTCTTCTTCGCTTTGCATAGTAGAGAATTGATATTTTTTAAAATTACGAGCCAAACGAATTCGACTACTTAAAACAATATCAGAATCAGGGCCATCCCCCTTCATCCATGGACTAATCGCTTCATTCATAATTTTGTCCAGTGACATAGAACTATTCCCCCTCTCTATGCTCACTAAGCTGATTTTCAAGACTTCGGATTTGATCCCTTACCTCAGCAGCTTTCTCAAATTCCTCATTCTGTACGTATTGTTTCAGAATGAGTTTTAGTTCATCTAATTCTTTCTTTAAGTGGATATTTCCTTCTATACGTTCCGGAATTTTTCCACAATGATCTGTATGCCCCCCGTGAAGACGCTTTAACAATGGCTGTAAATGTCCCTTAAATGTATCGTAACAGGAAGCACACCCAAAGCGTCCTACTTTTGTAAATTGCTCATATGTCATTTTACAATCTGGACATCTTACTATATTTGCATTTGAAAGTTCATTTTTTCCTTCTTCAAACATTGTTGATTCACCGTGTAATAATCCAGCAAATAAATCATGGAATGAAAAGTTAGACTGCGATGATTGAAAGAAAGACGTATAGCCACTTTGTTCTGCACATTGCTCACAAAGATGAACTTCCGCCTTCTTTTCGTTGACTACTTTTGTATAATGTAAAGTTGCTGGTCTTATATTACAGTTTTGACAAGTCATCACTATCCCCACCTTTACAACAGGAACGATCTATCTCATGGTACTTTTCATACATTACTAGATTGTTCACTTTTCTTAATCCGTTAGATAAAAGTGCATGTTCTTTTTCAAAACCTCTACAATATTTAACTGCCTTATCTTAGTTATCATTCTTTTACAAAAGCTGTATTTATTTATATTTCAGTGTTCTTAACATTGCGCATAATATTCGAGCCCTAAGTTCATCTCGAGAAGGGACATCCATTGATAACACAGAACGATCTAGTACGCTTAACATAAGTTTTGCTTCACGATTCGTTATGATTCCCTCTTCTATCAAACGTATAATCATACTCTCTGCATTCCCTTGTGCAACGCTATGATCAATCATATGAAGCATTTGATCAATAATGTCTATATCATCATGCAGTTTGACTTTTATAATGCGAATGTAACCCCCTCCACCACGTTTACTTTCTACTACAAATCCTCTTTCTAACGTAAAACGGGTATTGATTACATAATTGATTTGAGATGGTACGCACTCGAATCGATCCGCAATCTCATTTCTTTTGATTTCAATCACATTATTATTGCTTAAGTCAATAACTTGCTTTAGATATTGCTCAATGATATCAGATATATTTCTCATTTATCCGCCACCTTTATTGACTTTGACTATCTTTGACTTTAATTATATACGTATTAATAAAATTTGCAACTCTTTTGCTTATTCACTATCCTAGCCACATTTCCCTGTATTTAATCAAAATTATAAAAGAAAACACGAAAAAACACGAGTCAAATGA